>NZ_FQZX01000001.1:1800000-2100000 GCF_900142175.1 Maribacter aquivivus
ATCCTCTGTTGCCAGATGTATATAGAGAATTTGGAGTTTTTCCTGCTATAGCCGGTCAATATCGCTACTATTATAATTTTGGAAAGCGCCAACGTAAAAGAAAACAGATTTATGGTAATTCTGCTAATTATGTAGCACCTGCTGTAGCGGTCTTTTTTCCTAGTTCGCGAACTATTGCTAATGAAAATGTAGCGGGAGCTTTTGGCTATGCCGGTTTGGTAACAGGTATACAACGTAGTTATGATTCGGGATTCAACTTTTCGGTAGATGTTGGTGCTGCGTATTATGACGGACAATTTGAAGGCGGTATTTATCCGGTAGCGAACTTAAGTATAGGCTTTATTATTAGTGAAAAACGATGGTGCGTTGGGCGTTAATTACGTAGGTATTTTCTTAATATTTCATTAAATCAAGTGGTTACCTTTTTATAATCATGTAGTTTTAGTTGCAACATCAATCTATCTACATGAAAAAAATTACACTGATTTTTCTATTCTTATCTATAACAACGGCACATTCCCAAATCAGGGATTTTTCTGAAAAAGGCAACGGACTCGTTAATCTAGAGCGACACCAATTTACAATTAACATATTGGGACCGGGAATTAGATATGAGCTAGGTCTTTTTAAAAACGTAAGTGTATCTACCAGTTTTACACCGGCATTTGCAAGATACCAAGAAGGCTATACTTTAGGTTTTGCTTGGCATACTAGAATTAGATATTACCATAATTTTCAAGAGCGTTTAGATGTGAATAAGAATGTAATAGGTAACTCTGCAAATTACATTGGTCCTGCGCGTAGCATTTTCTGGGAGCCTGTACAGTTTACAGATAATATCTCTGACGGAAATAGTGATTATGCCTTTGCATTCTATGGCGGAGTATACGGTGTTCAGCGAACCAACAGAAAAGGTTTTAATGTAAATGCAGAAGTGGGTTATGGCTATTTTGATTCAAAAACTTTAGATAGTGGTCATGGCTTTTTGCTTAATGTTACCTTTGGGTGGGTAGCCACAAAAAGAAAATCTACAAAACCCACTTTTGATTAATATGGTCTGATATTTGATATACATCCCCAATAAAATCAAACCAAATTATATCATGAAAAAAATCACCTTTCTATCCGTTATTCTTTTGTCCGCTTTTTATGTGAATGCACAGTCTGATCAATTAGTAGAAGACGGACTCTTTAAAGTTAATGCGTTGTTACCTGGAGTTTCATATGAAATAGGAGTAGGGGAAAGAACAACAATAAATGCAGAAGCTATTATAGGTTTTGCCCTTCGTGGGGCTTCAAATGTAGAAACAGAGTTCGGACTATATCCTGGTTTTGCGGCTGACTTTAGATATTATAATAACTTCGACAGAAGATTAAAAAAAGGAAAAAACATTTCTGGCAACACTGGTAATTACTTCAGTTTTTTAAATCAGTTTCAATTCGGCACACCTATTATTGGTGATTTAGAATACGCATCAGACTACTATTATAACGCTGCATTAGTGTATGGTTTACAGCGTACTTACAAGAAAGGATTCTACTTTAGCCTGGCTTTCGGACCAGGTGTTTTTGTGAATGAATTTAATACAGATGCGGGTATTTTAATTGATGCTAGACTTGGTTGGGTTATTGGTGGTAGAAAAAAGTAGGATTCGTATTGTGGAACTCTCTCAAAATCAATAAGATAAAAATAACATAAGTTTAAGTGTGGCTATTGTTATTTAAAGTATCTTTGCACGCTTAAATAAGACCTTTTATGTCCACTACTACAAAAAATATTGCGATCATTGCGCACGTTGACCACGGTAAAACAACCTTGGTAGACAAAATAATGTACCACTGTAGCTTGTTTCGTGAAAACGAGAATACAGGTGATTTAATTTTGGATAATAACGATTTAGAAAGAGAACGTGGTATTACCATTACTTCTAAAAACGTTTCCGTTATATATAAGGATACTAAAATAAATATTATTGATACTCCTGGTCACGCCGATTTCGGTGGTGAAGTTGAGCGTGTATTGAATATGGCAGATGGTGTTTTGTTATTGGTAGATGCCTTTGAAGGTCCTATGCCACAAACACGTTTTGTACTTCAAAAAGCGATTGACCTTGGTTTAAAGCCTTGTTTGGTGATCAATAAAGTTGACAAAGAAAACTGTACTCCAGAAGAAGTACATGAAAAAGTTTTCGATCTTATGTTTGAACTAGGTGCTGAAGAATGGCAGTTAGACTTCCCTACAGTTTACGGTTCTGCAAAGAACAACTGGATGAGTGAAGATTGGAAAAACGAAACAACGAATATTGAGCCATTGTTAGATATGGTTATTGAGCATATTCCTGTTTTTGAACCAAAAGAAGGTAACACTCAAATGTTGATTACTTCTTTAGATTTCTCTTCATTTACTGGTAGAATTGCTATTGGTAGATTACAAAGAGGAACATTAAAAGAAGGACAACAAATATCTTTGGTTAAAAGAGACGGTTCTATTGTAAAATCTAAAATCAAAGAACTTTACGTATTTGAAGGTCTTGGTCGTAAGAAAGTACAAGAAGTTATAACTGGTGACATTTGTGCATTAGTTGGTGTTGAAGGTTTTGAAATTGGTGATACTGTTGCCGATTTAGAAAACCCTGAAGCATTAAAAACTATTACAATTGATGAGCCAACAATGAGTATGTTGTTTACGATTAACGATAGCCCATTCTTTGGTCAAGATGGTAAATTCGTTACTTCTAGACATATTAAAGATCGTTTGGCTAGGGAGTTGGAGAAAAACCTTGCCCTACGTGTAAATGATACTGATAGTGCTGATAAGTTTTTAGTATTCGGTCGTGGTGTATTGCACCTTTCTGTATTAATAGAAACTATGCGTCGTGAAGGTTATGAATTACAAATTGGACAACCACAAGTAATTATAAAAGAAATAGACGGTGTTAAATGTGAGCCTATTGAGCATTTAACTATTGATTTACCTGAAGAAGTTTCTGGTAGAGCTGTAGAAATGGTATCTATACGTAAAGGTGAGATGACTAGTATGGAAGCTAAAGGTAACCGTATGTTGTGTGAATTTCAAATTCCATCACGTGGTATCATCGGTCTTCGTAACCAATTATTAACTGCTACTGCTGGTGAGGCTATTATGGCACACCGTTTCTTAGAGTATCAACCAATGAAAGGTGATATTCCTCAAAGACAAAATGGTTCTTTAGTTTCTATGGAAAGAGGAAAAGCAATTCCTTATTCTATCGATAAATTACAGGATCGTGGTAAGTTTTTCGTTGATCCGGGTGAAGATATTTACGAAGGTCAAGTTATCGGTGAAAACTCTCGTGGAGATGATATGACCGTGAATATTACAAAAACTAAAAAGATGTCTAACGTTCGTTCTTCTGGTGCAGATGATAAAGCTAAAATTGTTCCGGCAATTAAGTTTTCTCTTGAAGAAGCATTAGAGTACATTCAAAAAGATGAGTATGTTGAGGTTACACCTAAGCATTTACGTTTACGTAAAATCTATTTGACAGAAAATGAGCGTAAGAGAAATAAAATAGCATAAGTAAAAAAGCTCCTTTTTTAAGGAGCTTTTTTTTTCTTTTAAATATAGAAACCACCCAATAGGGTGGTTTTTTTAGTTTTAATAATTATTTGGAAGTTGTTGATGAAGTGTGTTTTGTGATTACCACGCTGATATAATGTTAATTAGTGTCTGTGTGTTCAGAAAAACGCAAAATTATAGGTTAGATTTTCCTACATTCTTAATAATACATTCATCCTGCATTTTTCTTCGTTTATGCATAGAATTTTGGCTAATTTAAAGTGGAATTTAATCACAACTTAAACTAACATTATTATGCAACTAAAAGGGAAAAATGTACTCATTACTGGGGGTACACGGGGTATTGGAAAATGCATGGTTCAATACCTAATTAAAGATGGGGTAACCAATATTGCTGTAATTGCACGCGACAAGAAAAATCTTAAAGATTTATCATTAGAATATCCTGAGGTAAGTTTTATAAGAATTGCGGGTGATATTGCTAATATTCAAGTTTTACGTGATGCTGCTGCACGTATAGAAGATAAATGGGGGCATTTAGATATATTGATAAACAATGCCGGTATCGTCGCTGCTGGTCCTTTAGAAGATATACAAGATGAAGACTTATATGATCAAGTTGCGGTAAACTTAACGGCGGTAATGTTATTGACAAAATACTGTATTCCACTTTTAAGGTTTTCTGAGGATGCATATATTTTAAATATTTCATCGGGATTGGGATTGATCGGAATGCCATTTTATGCAGTTTATGGTAGTACCAAAGCTGCTATTCGTCAGTTTTCAGATTCTATGCGTAGAGAATTGGCACCTTTTAAAGTTTGGGTAACCTGTGCTTTCCCCACTGCTACAGATACCCAAATGATGCAAAAATTTAAGGGTAGAAAAATGGATGCACCAGAGTATGTTGCTGAGCGATCCTTAGAAGGATTATTTAATAAAGAGATTCAAGTTATTTTTGGAGGTGAAGAACGACTTAAAGAAAATACTCTAAATTTTGAAGCACCAGCAGAATTAGATAAGGTGGTTGCAGAGAATTATGAGGAACGTAAAATAGCCAGTTTAGATCATAAAGCCGTCTGATCATAACTGTATACTAAACTAAACGGCACACAACTATGAAATTACTTTACAAATTTTCACTTTTATCATTATTTGCAGTTTTTATATCCTGTAAAGAAACTCCTAAAAAAACAACCGAAACCGCTAAAGAAGTGGTTGCTGAAAATGATGTTATTGCTTACCCAGATTCTTGGGTTACATCAAGAGTTGCAAAAACAAAAGAAAGACTAAATGGCACTGAAGCTGGAAAAGTTATTTGGAATGCTATGGAAGCTCATGGCGGTTTAGATACTTGGTATGCAAACGGACCAATTACCTTTCGTTTTAATTATCAACCTTTAGATGGTAAAACGCCTAGAGATAGTTACCAAACGGTAGATACGTGGAGCAACAGATCTGTACATACAAGTGCGACAGATAGCTCAGCCAAATTTGGTTGGACAGGTGAGCAAGCTTGGGTAAAGGCTAAAGACAGTACTTCATTTGCTTATGATACTAAGTTCTGGGCACTAACACCGTTATGGTTTGTTGGTCATCCGTTTGTTTTGAGTGGGGAAGGGGTTAATCTAGAGTTGTTAGATGCAGAGAAATTTAAAGATCAAGATTATAATGTGATCAAAGTAACTTTTGATGCAGAGACTGGTGATGCACCAGATGATTACTACATTTTATATGTAAATAAAGAGACAAATAAAATAGCGGTTATGAGATATATCGTTTCATACCCTGAGTACTTTAAAGATGGTGGTCATGCACCAGAAAAGTTTACTGAATTTGTAGGTGAGCAAACGGTAGATGGTATTACCATGCCAGGCGGATTTAAAACATACTGGACAGTAAAAGATAATCAACCTGGTGACTATATCACTAAAATTGATTTTACAGATGTGTCTTTTGAGAAAGAATTACCAAAGAACTTTTTTGATGCTCCAGAGGGCGCGAAAATTTTAGAATAATACCTTATCAAGTTTTAAGGTATATCTATACTATAAAAAAAGCGTGTATCTAAAAGTTCTTTTAGATACACGCTTTATGATTTGATCAAGGTTTAAACTCTATTCCGCAGCGCAAGCATCATACGCTTGGCTATAAGCTAAAAGACCTTCTTTAGTGTTTTTGTATTCGTTAGCCATAATTTTTCCTTTTACCACTTCACATTCAGTACTTAAGGCTGCTAATTTTTTATTAAAACCAAAAACAAAATCTTTGCTCATTGTTGATATACCGTCTTCAGTATTGGTATACTTTAAAACATATTCTTTGCCCATATGTTCGTACAATGATATATTGCTTCCCTGGTAAATAGCTTTTGCAAATTTTGGGCTGTTAGATTTGTCACTAGCAACTGATGAAGTAAAAGTGGCAACTTCATAAATATCACCTGTAGTTAATACTATTTGTTTGCTGTCTATAGCAGCAACTTCCTTTGCTTTATTGTTTTCGTCTAGCACTTGTATTGCTGCGCTCGCTTTTGTTAATTCGTCAATAGCAACTGTTGTTTGTAAAGTATCGTTAGCAGCTGTTATTAAAAACGCAACTGCCTTTTCTGATTCTTCGGCCGGATCTTCTGCATATACAATTGCTACATCTGGCTCATTAGATAGGTCTTCTGTTATAACTTCAAAATGCCTTGTTGAGATTTCGTTTATGGTGAAATCATTAATTAAATCTTCGGCACTTCTATTTAGTCGTTTCCCGTCTTTTTTATCGTACTCGTTTGCCGTAAGTAAATCGGCATATTCCTTAACTTTTTCTGGTAAATCTAAGTTCAAATATATTTTTGCAATATTGTAGTAACTCGCATAACGCACTTTTTTATGCTGCTTGTCATCTTCATTATATCTTGTTACAACGTCATTGAAATAATCGATCCATGGTTGCGCCTCTACTAAAAGATCATCTACTGGTTGATCATGCTGCATTTTTGAAAATATTGCCTTTAAAGCTGCAGATGCTTCTTGGTGATTGGCAAATTCTGGGTGCTTCTTGGTAGCGATTATCCAAAAATGTTGTGATTGACTAGTAGTAACTGGAACGTATCCATATTTATAGTTGATTTTACTATTTGTTTGGCTAATCATGCTATTGCGATGCTTAGTACGATATTTGTCTCGTATACTATAGCGATTGTTGTTGTAATACGAACTTGCTTTAGAATAGGTCTTGAATCCTTTGCTTGAGTAACTGTCATCTTCGGAAAAGGTAAGAGAAGAATTTTCACCAGAATCGGCATTACTAATTGAAACCGTTGCTGAAGATGAATAACTACAAAGTACATCATACGTATAGGTCGTTTTAATTACGTTTCCTTCTTTGTCTTTTTCTTCGTGAGTTCTTTTTTTGATATCTACATCACCTATTTCGGTACCGTGAAATGTAAATCTAAAATCAAGGGTTCCGTTTTGTGCTACTCTAGAAAATCCTTCTAAAAAAATATTACGACTACTTGAGGTAAAGGTTCTTTTTGAGTCATCTAGAATTGGTATTGTTGGTAAATCAACATAAGAGACTTGAAAGTATTCTCTATCTAAATTTGCCCTTTGACTTAAAAGTTTTGTGGCAGTAAGGCAACTGATAATTACTAATAAACTGAGTACTTTTTTCATTGTGGTTATTTTGGTTGGTTATATAAAATATTAAGCGTGAGATATTACACTTTGTTTTAAAGTGTTATAAATACGTTGAATACATATTGATAATGTATTGTAATTGAATAAAGATTAATGAAGTGTAGCTACTGCTGCACCTATAATACCGGCGTGATTTTGAAGCGCTGCAGGTATAACTTTGGTATCTATTTTGATCTTCGATTTAAACTCATCAAAATCTTTTGAAGCACCCCCGCCTAGAATAATTAAATCTGGTGAAACAATCAATTCAACATACTCTAAAAAGGTATTGAATCTCTTTCCCCATTTTTTATACGAAAGACCTTCGCGGTCTTTTGCTGATCCGGCTGCCCATTTTTCTATTTTAGAATATCCTTTATAAGGTATTTGTCCTAGCTCAAAATTAGGTATCAACCTACCATCTAAAAATGCGCCACTACCTAAGCCTGTGCCAATGGTAATCATAACTACAAATCCTTTTTTGCCTTTACCAGTACCATAGTTCATAGTAGCGTAGCCAGCAGCATCTGCATCGTTGATTACGGTAAAATCAAGTCCCGTTTTCTTTTCTAATAACTTTTCAACATTTACACCTAACCAGCTTTTATCAAGATTACCGGTAGCCTTACAGACTCCGTTTTTAATAATGGTAGGGAAACCACAGCCAACTTTGCCTTTATAGTCAAAATGGGTTACAATTTGAGCAATAACATCGGTCATTGCTTCTGGCGTTCTAGGTATGGGAGTGGGTATTCTATGGCGTTCAGAGATCATTTCTCCTGTTTCCGAATTAACTAATGCTCCTTTAATTCCAGAGCCACCTACATCAATACCTAGTAAAGTCATTTTGTGTTTTGTTATGAATTACAAAGAAACGAAAAAGAATCGGGTCTTTGAAGTGAGATTCTTTTTGTGAATATACACATCGTTTTTAGCTCATTTTAGAGCATAAAAAAAGGACCTTTTTAGGTCCTTTATATATGTTTATATTGGCATTAGCAATTTGACTATAGTGCTAACTTGAATTTCTTCATCATCTTCATCTAACTCAGTATCTACAATGAAAGTGATCATAAATTGTTTGCCAACAAATTTTTGGCTGTTTAAATCGAATTCATTCGCAACATTATCTGTAATGTTCGTGAATTCAGCATTGTAACCTTCACTATCAGAAAAAACATATGCGCCATCAACATAGCCTACATAAGTTCCGTTCATAGTGCTGGTGTCTTGACCATATGAGGTCAACGAAGAAACAGCTACGAACAATACTATTAAAAGTGATTTCATTTTTTTAATTGTTTAGTTAATTATAGATTTTTTTTGTCCGTTTTTTAAGTCCTGTTTATGGACCTAAAAAGTTGATACAAATGAAATCTAATTTATTGAATAACGAATAATTTTATCATTTTATTATGAATCTTTTTTTTAATCTTAATCTGCTGTAATTCAGTAGCGTATTTTTATTTTTTTGTATTAAAATAATTAATAGTTAGCGAATTAAGTAATCTGATTTGATAGTACCTTTGCTAAATAAATTAATAGAATTCAATTGAAAAATAATAATATATATTTTCATCTTATTACGCTTATTGTTGTTCTCTTTACTTTGGTTCAAAGTACTAATGCACAATCTAATTTAGCCGCCGAAAATTTGCAGACATTAGTAGCGAAATACAAAAGTGATATTCGAGGTCCCTATAAAGATATTCGTTGGTTTTGTACAGATGGTAGCGTACGCCAGCCAAAAGATCCTTGTCCAGATAATATAGGTCCAGGGGTGCAGCATGCGCGCTATAAAGATGAGGTTGTTGCTTTGGGCAAAAGCAACCATATTTACTTTGGTCAAATTCTAGCTTATACGACTATTGATGAACTTTGGGATGCTAACCACAACCATTCTCGTTTAAAACAATATCAATTAGATAAGTATTTGCGTTTGGTCGATGACGGATGGATCAATCAAAAAGGGCAGTTTTACAGAGGATCGGTTCAGGTAGAAGACGAAGAAGCTTGGGGTATTGCTTTCTATAAATCGATTTTATCAAAGGATGCAGTAGTTACCGATAACTTCTATTTTATTCGTCAGTCATTAAAAGATATTCCACATAACGGGGATGATAATGTTGCGCAGTTAATGCGAAGCGAATCTAAAGTGATTTCCGATTTGTATACTCCGTTTATGGACTTGAGAACTAAGATTCATAGTCAACCAGAAAAATTGGATATTCAAAAAGTAATTGATTTTAAAGCTAAAAATCAAAAATCGCTGACTACTGATTTGAATAAAAAGTTAGACGGACTTGTAGCTACAATGAATACGTTTTTTAAACCTGTAGATGTTCAGTCATTATTGAATAAATCAAAATTGGTAAAAGGAACGGTCTTAGGTGATAAGGTGCAATCATTTGTAGATGGTATGGCAAATAATGAATCGCCTTCGTATTCCGTAAATGAAACAGCGCAGTTACTTTTAGAAATCAGAGAAGAACTGCTAACCGAGAAGCGATCTTTAGCACGATTACAATTGCTTGATATTTCTTTAAAGTTAGAAGAGTTATTATTTCAAAATGCACCTATTTGGGAGCCTACAACGGTAAGTGGACAATTAGAAAAAATTTGTGCATTGACAACGGCATCAGTCGGGGCAGGATATTTAGAACTGTGGGAATGGGAGCAGATTTCTGGTGTCCTTAGTAAATTCAACCAAGATCAATTAAGTTTGGCAGAATTAACGCAAGTATTAGAAACGGCTAGAGCTGCGGTAGAATGGAGTGCAGCTATGGTAAAAGCAAACTACCAGGAAGTTGTAAATACATATACTACGTTTGAACCAAAATCTTATGCATTTATAGATGATAGAATTAGAGGTTCTGTAGCATTACATTTAGGGCAAAGCGTTGGTGAGTTGGGTGATTTCATTTCAAAGGAATCTGCCTTGACCAATAAAGTGATGGATGTTGCTAACCAAAGTACATTTAGAGGATTGAACCCTGGGTATGCGTTTGGTGAGTTGGTGGTTGTAGATGGCTCATCTGAAGATATTGAAGTGTCAGCAGATAAAATTTATATTTTTCAACGCTCACCATCAGATTTAAAACCTGTTGCGGGTATTGCTACGGTGGCTGAAGGGAACATGGTGTCACACGTGCAATTATTGGCACGTAATTTAGGCATACCAAATGCAGCGTTGTCAGATGCTAACCTTCAAAGTTTAAAGAAGTACGACGGTACAAGGGTGTTTTATGCGGTTTCTAACAAGGGAAATGTGATTATAAAACCGGAAGCACAAATGACGGATCAAGAACGTGGAATATTTGTAAAGAAAGAGCGTAATACAGATAAAATCGAGGTGCCTGTTGAAAAAATTCAATTGGGTAATACTGATGTTTTGAATATGCACGATGTTGATGCTAGCGATTCGGGAGCTTTATGCGGACCAAAAGCTGCGAACCTTGGGCAGTTGAAAAAGATGTTTCCTGAACAGGTGGTTGAGGGGTTAGTGATTCCGTTCGGAATTTTTAGAGACCATATGGATCAGCAAATGCCAGGCGAGAATAGTTCATATTGGGAATATTTGAATACGATGTTTGTGGAAGCTGAGCGTATGCGCAGTGCAAATGTGTCAGAGCCAGAAGTGGAGAATTATCAATTACGACAATTAGAGACTTTAAGAGGTGCCATCAAAAAAATGCCGTTGAAAGAAGATTTTATGAATCAACTGGAAAGTAAATTCAAATCTGTTCTTGGGTCGGACTTTGGAAAAATTCCTGTGTTCTTACGCAGCGACACCAATATGGAGGATTTAAAAGAGTTTACTGGTGCAGGATTAAACCTAACATTATTCAATGTGTTGGATAAAGAGAAAGTTTTAGAAGGTATAAAAGATGTGTGGGCTTCACCATACACTGAACGTAGCTTTAAATGGAGACAGGTGTATTTATTGAATCCAGAGAATGTTTTTCCTTCTATTTTGGTGATACCAAGTGTTGATGTAGATTACTCGGGTGTATTAATTACAAAGGGTATCAATTCTGGTAACGATAAAGATTTAACCGTGGCATTCAGCAGAGGTGCAGGTGGTGCCGTAGATGGTCAGTCAGCAGAAACCTATACTATATATGATAGTAATGGATATCGTCTTTTAGCGCCTGCAAGAGAACCTTTATATAATACTTTACCTGCAACTGGAGGAACTGGCAAGAAAGTAGCTACGTTTCAGAACAGGGTAGTGAATGATAAGAACATGGCCGAGATTAAGACTTTAGCAAAAACTATACGTGAAACCTTGCCTAAAGAAACAAATTCAGATTACGAAGGTGCTTATGATGTAGAGCTTGGTTTTAAAGAAGATAAATTATGGTTGTTTCAAATTAGACCATTTGTTGAGAATAAAAAAGCGTTGAGTTCTGGCTATTTAGAATCTATTACACCGAAAATTAATACAGAGAAAGAAATCTCTTTAAATACAAAATTGTAATATGAAAAGGATCTATTTGTTTTTTATTGCTTCATTGTTTCTTGTTTTTACTGGTTGTGATACAGAGGATGACAATGTTGTTAATGAAGAATTGCCAATATCAACAATAGCAGGCTTAAATACATTTGGATGCCTTATTAATGGACAAGTGTATGTGCCTGAACAAGAGAGCTTTTGTTTAGATTGTGAAGATGCACCTAAATTGCAATTAACCTATGGCGAAGTCTTTGAGGAGTATCGGTTTTCTTTAAGTACATTCAATGATACAGACGGTGATGTTTCTGTTGCTTTAGAACTTTTTAATGGAAATGAACCGTTAACGGAAGGTCTGTATTCTCTTTCACAAACTATATTAGAAACTAATGACACACCCGTAGCTAATGCAACTTGTAGTATTAATAAAAAAATTAATGGCGAAAAAATTGAGTCGGAATTTTACTCTAATGACAATATTGGTGGAGTTTTGGAAATCATTAAAATTGATGAAGAAAAGAAGTTTATATCAGGTACTTTTTATTTTTCAGCATTAGATGGCAACGGTCAATTCGTTAATATAACCGACGGTCGTTTTGATGTTACGTATAATAGTTTTTAAGAATTAGTATTGATATGAGTATGAAGAAAATTATAGTATTACTAATTGTTGTGTTAAGTGCATCTGCATTTACAACCTACAAATATTACCCAATTGACGGTTACGAGCGTACAGGCATAAAACGTTTAAAGAGGTTAGAATTAATTAAAAGCGGCGAGCTTAAAGATGCAACGGCATTACCGGTTGGGGCTTTAAAATCGTACAGCGATATTCAATTGAACCTACTCTCAAGAAAGAGTGATAGTGCAATGGGTTTAATGCAGGTGAACGAAGATTTTCAGAAAGAGATAAGTGCACTTTTCCGCGGATTGGATAAAAGTTATTCACTAACTGTCTTGGATATTTCTGATCCTGAGAATGTGCGTTATGCCGAACGAAATGAAACGGCAGGCTATCAACCAGGTAGTGTTGGTAAACTGGCTGTTTTGGTTGGGTTATTTACACAATTAGAAAAAATTTATCCGGATTCATTTGAAAAAAGAACGGAGTTGTTAAAGAACAAATCTGTGAAAGCGGGAGTATGGGGATTGACAGATGAACACACTATTCCTATCTATAATATTGAAAAGAATACGTTGGTAAAACGACAGGTGATTGCTAGCGATGTTTTCTCATTATATGAATGGGCTGATCACATGTTATCAGTAAGTAATAATGGTGCGGCGAGTATAGTATGGAGAGAAGTTTTGTTAATGGCAGCTTTTGGTGAAAAATATCCTGACTTAACTCAGGAAGAAACGGATACCTATTTTAAAGAAACTCCAAAAAAGGAGTTGACAGATTTAAGTAATGATGTAGTGAATTTACCATTGCGAGATTTAGGAATTACAAGCGATGAATGGCGTTTGGGTAGTTTCTTCACTAGAGGTGCAATTACTTATGTTGGTGATAAAGGTGGTAGTATTGGGTCGCCACAAGGGTTAATGAAATTTTTGGTTCATTTAGAGCAGGGTAAAGTTGTAGATGAGGCTTCTAGTTTAGAAATGAAACGATTAATGTATATGACAGATCGTAGAATTCGTTACGCACAATCACCTGCTTTAAAAGAAGCAGCTGTGTATTTTAAATCTGGCTCACTTTATAAGTGTGATAGAAGTAAAGGTGAAGCCTGTGGTAAATATATGGGTAATGTTACCAATTTTATGAACTCGGTAATTATCGTAGAACAACCAGATAATTGTAAATATATGGTGGTGTTGATGACCAATGTATTGCGTAAAAATTCTGCTAGTGACCATATGTACTTAGCCGGAAATATTGATAAAATTATTCGAAAGGGGTAAAATTAAAACTTCAGGCCCATCTAATTTGAATAACCTATTGTACTATATGTCAATAGGTTATTTTCGTTTTAAGAGGTTTTAATGCCCAATAATACTTAATCTAAAGTTAAAAGTTTTTTTATATCAAAGCACTTGCTTAGTTTTGTAGTTAATTAGAAATAATGGCACGTAAAAAACAATATAACGAAACTGAAGTCATAGATAAGGCCATGCGCTTGTTCTGGCGTAATGGCTATGAAAGTACATCGGTTCGTATGTTGGAGAAAGAAATGGGTATTAACCAGTTCTCTATTTATGCCAGCTTTAAAAATAAAGAAGGTGTATTCTTAGAAAGTATTAAACTTTATAATACTCAAATTAAAGCCATTACCAATACCTTAGAAAAATCTAATAATGGGGTAGAAGGTATTAAAGATTATTTTTTTGATTTTCTAGATTTTTCTAGAGAAGGTGCAATTTTCAAAGGATGTTTGGTTACCAATACGGTAAACGAAATTAAAGAAGATTCGAGTCCGGTTATTATGGCGGCATTGAAACGTTTTTCTTCAAATATTAGAGAACTTTTTGTAAGGAACTTAAAACAAGACGACTTAAGGGATGTAAAAGAAATAGAAGCACAAGCTGACTATTTAATGAACGCGCTTTTAGGTCTGTCAATTTCATCAAAAGTATTTAAAGAGGAACAGTTAAAAGGCATCATTAGGATTACATTTTTACACTTGTAGCATTTTTTTTGAACAATAACTAAGCGGTTGCTTAGATTTAACATAAATATAATAAATAGAAATAATAAGATTATGACAACTTTAAAAGTACACGACTTAGAATCTGCACCAGAAGGTAGCAAAGCATTATTAGAGAACTCTCAAAAATCATTTGGTATGATTCCTGGTTTGCATGGTGTATTGGCATCTTCTCCAAAAATTTTAGAAGCATACCAAACACTACATCAGTTATTTACTGAAACTTCATTCAATAATGATGAGTTAACGGTAGTATGGCAAACAATAAATGTTGAGCATGCATGTCATTATTGTGTGCCAGCACATACAGGTATTGCTAAAATGATGAAGGTTGATGATGCTATTTCAGAAGCATTACGTAACCAAACTCCGTTAGCAGACGCAAAATTAGAAGCACTAAGAACTATGACTTTAACTATAGTTCGTAACCGTGGTAATGTAACTCAAGAAGATTTAGATACTTTTTACGCTGCAGGTTATGGAGAGCAACAAGTGTTGGAAATTATTTTAGGATTATCTCAAAAGGTAATTAGTAACTATACAAATCATATTGCGCATACACCGGTCGATGCAGCTTTTGAAAAGTTTGCATGGTCCAAATAATTGAGGTTTCAGTTTTCCCGGAAACCATATGTTGATTGAGTGATTAATTGTAGCCTTCTGTCTTTAAGGCAGAAGGTTATTTAATTTTAATAAACTAAATACATCAAAATGAAAAAAATAGCAATAAACGGAATGGGGCGTATTGGTCGCGCTTCTTTAAAAGTAATTTTGGATACTCCAGAATTAGAATTAGTAGCAGTAAACGATATCGTATCTATAGAGAATATTGCTTATTTATTGAAGTACGATTCAGTCTATGGTATTTATGAAAAGGAAGTTTCACATGATGAAAACAACCTTATCATAGATGGTAAAAAAATACAATACAACTCTCAACGTAATCCTGTGGATTTGCCTTGGGCAGAACATAAAATTGATGTCGTTATTGAAAGTACCGGTTTCTTTACCAAGAGTGAAGATGCTAAAAAACACATTAAAGCAGGTGCTAAATCTGTAATTATATCGGCACCTACCAAAAGTGAAGATATACCGACAGTGGTACATGGTGTAAATACCGAAGCTGGTGAGACTAATATATTCTCTTGTGCTAGTTGTACTACGAATAATATTAGCCCGGTTGTAGAAGTATTGGGTCGTAGAATTGGTATCAAAAAAGCCATTATGACTACGGTGCATGCTTATACTGCCTCTCAAGGTATTGTTGATGCACCTTCTCAAAAGAACTTGAGAATGGGTCGTGCAGGTGCGGCAAACATTGTACCTACGTCAACAGGAGCGGCAATTGCAACTACAAAGGCATTACCAGAATTAGCAGGTAAGTTTGATGGTGTTGCGTTACGTGTGCCAATTCCGGTAGGGTCAATGTCCGATTTAACTTTTGTAATGGAACGCGATGTAACTATTGAAGAGGTGAATGCTATCTTTAAAGAAGAAGCGGCAACTGATAGATATAAAAATATTTTGGACACTACAGATGAGCCTTTGGTATCTTCTGATATTGTAAAGAATCCGCATGCATCAACTGTTGATTTAGGTATGACTAGAGTAGTGGATGGCGACTTATTGAAAGTGATGACGTGGTATGATAATGAATGGGGATTCACCAATCAAATGATACGTCAAATTTTGGCAGAAAACTAAATTAAATGAGGTAGCTAATCTTGATTTATAAGAATGGCTACCTTTATTTATCAACTTAAAAAACTCATATAATGATAAAAGTATCTGTAATGTATCCGAACAGTGAAGATGTTAAGTTCGATGCTGATTATTACAAAAACACGCACTTGCCAATGGTTCAAAAATTTGTGGGTAGTGCATTGAAAGAATTGGAATTAGATTTAGGTATTGGTGGTAGAGCTCCTGGCGAAGCTGCGCCATATGTTGCCATTGCACATTTAAAGTTTGACGATGTGGCTTCTTTTCAGGCAGCTTTTGGTCCGCATGCAGCAACATTCGCTGACGACGTTAAGAATTATAGTAACGTGCAAGGAGAAATTCAAATTAGTGAGCTTGTAACTTTTTAGAAATGAAAAAGAAATTAAAAATAGATATTGTATCTGATGTTGTTTGCCCTTGGTGTGCAATTGGCTACAAGAGATTAGAAAAAGCAATTGACGAACTAGGTATTCAAGATCAGGTAGAGATTGAATGGCAACCTTTTGAACTGAACCCAGGTATGCCACCAGAAGGTCAGAATATTACAGAACATATTACTGAAAAATATGGTTCTACCATAGAACAACAAAATGAGTCGCGCCAAAATATGACAGATATTGGCGAAGAACTTGGCTTTAAATTCGATTATTTTGATGACATGCGTATGTCAAACACTTTTGATGCTCATGTGTTATTGGAGTATGCAAAAGATTTTGGGAAACAAACGGAACTAAAATTACGCTTAATGACTTCATTTTTTGGTGAAAGAAAAGATGTGTCTGATAGAGAGGTCTTAAAACAAGCGTTATTAGAAGTGGGTTTAAATGCAGAGGAAGCATTGTCTAAATTAGATAATGAAGAAGCCCGTTATGAAGTAAGGAATAAACAGGGGCAATGGAAAAATATGGGTGTAAACTCCGTACCAACTATTGTATTTAACATGAAAAGTGCAATAACAGGTGCCCAACCCGTAGCTAGTTTTAAACAAGTACTTTCTGAATTGATTGCTGAATAGAAAATTAAAAATGCAGGTTATGAGTAAAGCAGATAAAAATAAAGGTGAACTAGATGCATTGCTAGAGGTAAAACGTCAAGGAGCATCGAAATTTACTGAAGAGAAAAGGAAGATTTATGCTGATGGTATTAAAAGTGTTGCAGCATCTGGGGTGCTTGAAAATGCATTGAATATAGGAGATAAAGCGCCTAATTTTAGTTTAAAAAATGCATTGGGAGAATCTGTTTTGTTATATGATGAATTAAAAAAAGGTCCAGTTGTCTTAACATGGTACAGAGGTGGTTGGTGTCCGTATTGTAATATCACACTGCACTATTTACAAGAAAAACTTCCTGAAATTAAAGAAGCTGGCGCTACATTAATTGCAATTACACCAGAATTGCCAGATAATTCTTTATCTACTTCAGAGAAGAATAAGTTAGAATTTTCTGTTTTAAGCGATGTTGGTAATGTAGTAGGAAAAGAATATGGCGTAGTATATACATTAACCCATGAGGTAGCTACTATGTATGAAGCAGGATTTGGGTTAAGTGAAGTAAATGGAGATCATAGTAATGAACTGCCTTTGGCTGCGACTTATGTAATCAATACTGATGCTGTTATTCAATATGCTTTTTTAGATGCTGATTACACAGAAAGAGCAGAAGTGACGGATATCGTAGAGGCATTACATAAGCTGAAATAAATTAATATTCAACCACCAATACTGTTAACCATGAAAAGAGATAGAATCATTTATTACATCGCAACAGGTATTTTTAGCTTGGTGATATTATTTTCCGCAGGCATGTACTTTTTTAATCACGAATTTATAAAAGGTGCTTTCGTAAAATTGGGCTATCCTACGTATTTAATTTACCCATATGCTACGGCAAAGTTGGTAGGTTTGTTTGCAATCTGGAACCCTAGGTTTCATGTGATAAAAGAGTGGGCATACTCCGCATTTTTCTTTGCGGTTACCTTAGCATTTTTTGCACACATCATGGTAAGTGATGGAGAGCAGATGGCTGCTGTTATTGCTTTGGTTTCATTGGTCGTTTCTTATATCTTTAGTAAAAGAATATAAAAACACATTAAACGAAGATTGTAATATGGATACTACTATAGCGAATAAAACTATACGTCCAAAAGTATTGTTCTTTGATGTCAACGAAACACTTTTAGACCTTACAGAGGTTAAAAAAGAAGTTGGTAAAGCATTAGGAGGAAGAGAAGATTTACTTTCCCTTTGGTTTACAACCATGTTACAGTATTCATTAGTGACTTCGGCAAGTGGTCAATACAAACCTTTTGGGCATATTGGTGCTGCCGCATTACAAATGGTAGCTGCAAATCTTAATATGACCCTAACAGAAGAAGAGGCGCGTACCATTGTTTCAGAGGCTATGGGAAATTTACCTGCGCACCCAGAAGTAAAAGAGGCACTTGCACAGTTGAAAAATGCCGGATACAAATTAGTAGCATTCACCAATTCGTCTAAGGAAGGTTTAACCAAGCAATTTAAAAGTGCGGGATTAACGGAGTATTTCAATGAGATGCTAAGTGTAGAACCAACGGGGAAATTCAAACCATTTACAGATACCTATGTTTGGGGTGCTAAAAAAATGGGAGTTGAACTAGATGAATGTATGCTTATAGCAGCACACGGTTGGGATGTTGCCGGTGCTCTTTGGGCAGGTTGGCGAGCAGCGTTTATAGGTAGACCTGGTCAACAAGAGTATCCGTTAGCTCCAAAAACAGAAATTATAGTATCTGACCTGAAAAAGGCTGCAGATATTTTAGTGACCTACAGCTAGAAATTCTTGTCATTTCATTTTCAAATAAAAAGCATCTAAGAATATGTATCTTTGGCGTACCATTAACTAAAGAAAGTATTACATGTTTAAAAGAACACTATTTGTTGCCCTAATTGCACTTACGCTAACTTCTTGTTGGAAAGATAAAAGTCCCGAAGACCTTATTCGCTTAAAAGATAAATTCAAGTCTCAAGTAGACGATTTTGAGAATAAGAAAGAGACCGCTAATAAAAATGTAAACAAAGGTCTAGAATCTTTGAATGCCTTAAAAAGCGCTTTAGAAGACACCAAAAATGAAGATAAAGAATTCGCCAAGGTATATGGCGATTGGGAGAAAGTAGATCGTCGTGTTAATAATTTGAATAAAGAGTACGAAGATTTAAAAGAGAAAGCTTCCAATCTGTTTACAGCAATGGAAACACAGACCAATAGCCTAAGTGATGAAAAGAGTAAGAAAACACTCTTAGGAGCTATAGAAAAGGCGCGTACCAAATACAACGCAACATTAGCCAATACTTCTACGGCTATAGATAAATTAAGGTTGTTACATGGCGATGCCGTTGAGGTGGTAAAAGCCTTAGAAGTAGCTGCAGCCCTTAATTCTTTCGATAATATCAATGATCAAATGAAAAGCATTGAAGGTCGTGTAGACGGTATTATGCAAGAATTGAACGTTGCCGTTGTAGAGAGCAAGAAACTATACGAGAAAAAAATTACCGAGTTGGGAGAGGAGTAGTTTAAATTTTTATTTTTTCCAAGAAAAAAGCCAGTATGAACACATACTGGCTTTTTTTTGTGATGTACATGCTTCAGAATAGGCATTTTATTTACGCAACAAATTAGATTTGAGTCCGTTAATTATATTAAACCTTTCTAAAGAGTAAATAACATGATATATAGATTATTTTATATAGGTATTCTATTTATACTTTTAAGCTGTCAATCAGATGATTCCGTGTCGGTTGATTCAAATGAGCCAAACCCAACAGAAACCTCTACTTATTTTCCGCCAATTAATACAAATGACTGGGAAAATGTTTCACCTTCAGAATTGAATTGGAATGTTGATAAACTTTCAGAATTAGAAGATTTTCTTATACAGGATAATACAAAATCTTTTATGGTGTTGGTCGATGGTAAGATTGTGGTAGAAGAATATTATAATGACCATACGGTTAACGATACTTATCAGTGGAATAGTGCAGGAAAAACTTTGGTAACGGCTACCACTGGTATTGCTCAACAAAACGGATTAATCGATATAGATAATAAGGTGTCTGATTATATTGGAACCGAGTGGACAAGTGCCACAATACAACAAGAAAATTTAATTACTGTAAAGAGTTTGTTGACGATGACCTCTGGTCTAGACGACGAACCTCAATTGGTAATCAAAGCGAATCTGGTTTCGCTTTCCGATGCAGGTACACGCTGGGCTTATGGCAATGTATTTCAAAGATTAATGAATGTAGTCGAAGATGCCAGTGGAACCGAATTTGAAACTTATTTTAATACCGAATTAGCTGTTAAAATAGGTATGGATGGGTTTTGGAATAACGGATTTATTTATCGTATATACCATAGTAATACGAGAAGTATGGCAAGATTTGGATTACTTGCTTCTCAGAATGGAAAATGGGACGGAGAGCAAATTGTAGATGAAGATTTCTTTTTGGAAAGCACAACAACTTCTCAAGATATTAACCCGGCGTATGGCTATTTATGGTGGTTAAATGGAAAAAGTGACTTCATGCTACCATCTACGCAAACAGAATTTTCGGGATCTCTTATTCCGAATGCACCAGCAGATATGATTGCAGCTTTAGGTAAAGATGAACAGCGCATCTACATTGTACCTAGTGAGAATTTGGTAATTATAAGAATGGGTGAGGCTACGGGATCTGAAGAAAATTTTGCATTATCATCTTTCGACAATGTTTTTTGGGAGAAGTTCAATGAGGTAACTAATTAGGAGAAAAAAGAACTAAGAGATATCTTTTTGTCTTTTAAAGGACTTTTGAAAACTAACGAATCTTTATAAATAATTAAGGTTGTTACATGGCGATGCCGTTGCGTAGTAAAAGCATTAGAAGTGGCAGCTGCGTTAAATTTGTTCGATAATATCAATCTTCAAATGAAAAGCATAGAAGGTCGTGTAGATGGTATTATGTAAGAATTGAACGTCGCCGTTTTAAAGAGTAAGAAACTATACCAGAAGAAATTACCGAGTTAGGGGAGGAGTAATATAACTTCACTTCGGGTATAAAAAAATAGCCGGTTTTAAATGCTGGCTTTTTTAATGCCACAATAGTTCACACTAATATTCATTATTAGTGTTATAAATGTAAAATTTCATCTTTCTTAGTTGTAATTACTGTTTCGGTAATATAAATTTTGGCAATCAATAGGAAAGAGAACATATACCGTACCTTGTATAGTAAATTAAATTAATGAAAAACTTAAAAGAACAAACCGAAGCTAAAATTGCCGCTGGCAGATTGGCTAAACCTGAATTCATGAAAGGTGTAGACGATGTTATTAATGAGGCAAAGGCATTTGAACAGGGTAAGAATGCAATTAAGGTTGGACAAAAAGCTCCAACATTTGAGCTACCGAACCCGGTAGGTCAATTGATATCATTAGATGCTTTATTAGAAAAGGTGCTGTTGTAGTTACATTTTATCGTGGCGATTGGTGTCCGTATTGCAACTTACAACTTAGAGCTTTGCAGGCAAGGTTAAGTGAGATTCATGAGCTAGGTGCTACATTGGTTGCTATAAGTCCGCAAGTACCAGACGGGTCATTGACAAAGAGTGAAATCAATGGAATGGATTTTATTGTATTGTCTGATCAAGATGCTAAAGTAGCTTCAGAATACGGAGTGGCATGGGAAGTTCCGTAGTTTTTATTAGATCATATGCGAGTAGATCGTAGTCTTGATTTGGAGAAAATCAATAATGGTAATGGTAGTGTATTGCCAATTCCGGGTACATTTATTTTAGGAAGAGATGGCGTTGTAGAGTGGAGCTATGTAAATGTTGATTATAGAACACGCTCAGAACCTGAAGAGATTATTCAGGCTTTGAAGAAGTTATCTTAAATGATTAAGAAGGAAGAAAGGTCTTTTACTTTATAGGTGAACAGACAGAGAAAGTATTGAAAATAATGAAAGAAGATAAATTATTGGATAGATGAGTTAGCGAAACTCTTTATGCTCATATCAAACACAAACATGAACACTACTATAAATTTTGAGGAATTAAAAAACGAAATTGAAATTGCCACAAGAATAGCTTTTAAAGAAAACGTTGAAAGATATGGCAAAGATATTTGTGCTTTTTCATTGGTCAGTGATGATGGTGCTATGACGGTTGTACCTTACATAAATACTACAAGTCATCTAGTAAAGATGCAATCAGAGAATCCAGAAAATATAGAAAGTTATGAGTTTGAGTCTGCGGAGTGGTTTACGTCCGGGGGCGCAAATACAGAGTTTAATGCGATATGTAAAACGCTTTGTGATGAAATTGATAATGATGATTTAGATTTTGAAGCTTTTAGAAATTCTTTGTTCGAAACCTGCACTCAGGTTTTAGAGCAACTTCTAAAAGAAAATTTCTTTCATAAAATTTTAAGTAAAGATATATTGTTGATGTTCAGTATTTCTGATACTTCTGAATCTAAAGAAAATTTAGTACAATGGACAAAGCGTCTTAATACTATAAATGAAGGTAAACGCTTTGAATATTATATGAATGATAATTATTAAGCTAGGTTTGTTTTTAAATCATTAAAGATTATTTATTCCTAAAAACAATTATACTTAGTACATATTTCATTATCACTATAGGAAGGCATTCAAGCAATTTATCAAACATAAAAACGTTCTAAAACGAGTCATATTAACCAAGGTTATAGTTAATAAATTCTTTAGTCTATTAGCAAATACATAATGAAAATCATCACAAATCTTTTTTTTATTATGATCATGCAAGCCGGTTCAGTTTGTCATGCGCAGCATACGCAAGAAAAAAATTCTACAATGTCAAAGGAGGTAACAGAGGTAATTAAATTGGGTGAAGATGCTATTGTAGAATTGGCTTTAAAGTCTATTGGCGGTAATGTAAGCCTCGAAAACTTTACATCTGCTACGGTATTATCTAATGGAGAAGAAGTTTATGTTTCGTTTAGAAACCAATACAAATACCTTTCTTTAAATGCAATCTGCTATTTTGATGTTGGTGTCAATATTACTACGCAAACAACCTATAAAAACTCCGTTGCAAATCCTTATAATTTTACGACAGAACGAGCAATTCCCTATTTTCATATAACAGAAGATATTAAAAAGCATATCGATTTTGTAAAACAAGCGATTGGCAATTTAGAAGATTTTGAAGACGAAATGGTTATTCGAGAGAATGAAGACTTTTATGATATAGAAGTAGTATCTGAATCTCAAGAGTCTAGCTATAAGATCAAAAAAGGCACAGGAGAAATATATGATGAATTCCATGCGCATTTAGAGCCAATTCCATTTGATGTAGAAAGTGAGCAGGCATTTGAGGTTATCGATTTTTCTCTAAAAGATAAGTAAAATTACATACTAATAGGCTGTTTAATGCATGTTTTGTAGTGCTATTTTAAATTCTAATATTCCAAATTATAACCAGTACTATCCTTCACGGAATTCAATACAAATGAACTGTGTATAGTAGAAATACCATCGATGATAGATAGTTTTTCATTAATAAATTCATGAAACTCCGCTATATCATCCAAAGCGATTTTTAATAGAAAATCAAAATTTCCAGATACTTGATGGCATTCCATAATATCTGGTAACAACAGTATTTCCTCCTTAAATTTGTCTGCCAATTTTTTTTGATGTTGAGATAAGGTCACTTGACAGTAGGCAATTAATTCTTTCCCAATTTTAGTTCTATCTAAAAGAGCAACATAAGATTTAATGATTTCTTGCTGCTCTAACTTTCTAATTCTTTCATAAGTGGGTGTGACGCTGAGCCCTACTTTAGCCGCAATTTCCTTAGTGTTTTGCTTCGCATTTTTTTGAAGTTGCATCAAAATTTTGTTGTCAATCGTATCCATACCAGTTTATTTTTCTGTTATCCAACTTAACTTATCTTTAAACAGTTATTTAAAACTGTCAAGTTAAGTATATCAGTTCAATATTCTGTATATACTTTATATAAAGTAATTTATTATCAATAATTGTAATTTTACAGTATTATTATATGTATAACAAACCACAAGGAATATGAATAACGAACAACAGATAGATGAGCTGTTAACCAAACTAATTCAAGAGAAAGATAGAGTTATAGGTTACCCAGTAGCAAAGGATTTTGATTATTCAAGATTATACGAGTTTTTAAAGCATCCCATTAATAATGTCGGTGATCCTTATGAAGATAATACTTATAAGGTTCAAACACATGAAATGGAGCGAGAGGTGGTAGATTTCTTTGCAAAATTATACAGAGCAGATCCTAATGATTTTTGGGGGTATGTAACCAATGGTGGATCAGAAAGTAACTTGTACGGCTTGTACCTGGCAAGAGAATCTCACCCAAAAGCAATGGTGTATTTTTCAGAATCAACCCATTATAGCGTAAAAAAGAATATTCATTTATTGAATTTGCCGAGTATTACCATTAGGGCGCAAGAGAATGGCGAGTTAGATTACGATGATTTAGAGAATACCTTGCAATTGAACAGAGATAAGCCGGCTATTATTCTAACCACATTTGGTACGACAATGACCGAGGCGAAAGATGATGTTTCTAAGGTGAAGAGAATATTGAAGAAATTGGCTATTCAAAATCACTATATACATTGCGATGCTGCTTTGGCGGGTTCTTACGGTCCTTTTATAGAACCACGAATTCCTTTTGATTTTCAAGATGGCGCAGATAGTATTTCAATCAGTGGGCATAAGTTTATTGGTTCACCATTTCCTTCTGGTGTTATTATCGCAAAGCGGTCATTGAGAGATCGTATAGCAAGGGGTATATCATATATAGGTTCATTAGACACTACCATTACAGGTTCTAGAAACGGACATAGTCCGCTGTTTCTGTGGTACGCCATAAAGAAAATGGGTGTAAAAGGTTTAGAAGAACGGTATCATCATAGTTTAGAAACTGCTGAGTATTGTAAGCAAGAACTTTTAAAAATAGGTATCAACGCCTGGAAGAACGAAGGGGCAATTACAGTGGTACTGCCTAAAGTTGCAGATGCTATTAAAAAGAAATGGCAATTAGCGACCGATGACATTACACACGTAATTTGTATGCCTAATGTTACTAAGGATCAAATAGACGAGTTTATTAAAGATATAGTAGAAGAGCAAAAGAAAAGCGCCCAAAAAGAAACCGATGCATTGGCACTTCAAGATTAAATAGAAAGTTTTAATTTTATAAAAGCCTGGTTTCGATAGTTAACGAAATCGGGCTTTTATTTTCTAAAATCTAAATACTTGTTTTGTAATAAGTTATCGAATTCTAATCGACCTTAAGAGAAATTTTTTAGACATCTAGATTAAGCTTTACAGTATACAACTTTAGGTTTAAGAAATTCATTTTCATATTTATTTAAAAATTTGAATCTGATCATACCAAAATGAGGTATATTCATTTATTGAAATTTTAATAATTGGTAATACCCCCCTTTTTAACCTATTACTAAAAATGAAAAGCCTGTTTTCTAATAAGATTATGATGAAGTTAAAGTCGCTTATTGGTTCGACAAAAACCTATATTATCTTATTGGTTTTGGCAATTGCCTTGTTACTATATACTGTTAGTGTAGGTTATAAACAGGTAAATAGACTTCATAAAACAGGAGACCTAGTTTCTCATACGTTTGAGGTACAGCGTACCATTGTAGAACTTTCTTCTAAATTTTTAGAGGTAGAGGCTATTCAACTTAAAAAACTTTTTGAAGCCGAAGAGAGTAATCTTTCCACCATTGTAGTAACAGAAATGGGTCAGTCGTTAGATAGGCTGAATACACTTACAATAGACAACGATGCCCAACAAGAACGCGTTAAGGCATTGCAACTATTACATAATAAAATTAAGGTTGAAATAGATACAGCAACCATTGTTGATGCTACTAAGGCGCCAGATAGTTTAGAAGTAAAAGATAGTATTGTTATTAATTATACCGGTTTGCGCTATAAGCGTAATGAGCGAATTTCAAAACTTGTTGCGGAGTCCCAGGTTATAAAAGATAGAATGCTTGCTGAAGAGAACTATTTAATGGTTTCGCGTAAAGAAGAATACACCTCACAATCGTTCTTGACGCCTATGTCATCTTTGTTGGTTGCGCTAACGGCTTTAGGTATTTTTTTAATTGGTTTTATTAGTATCTATAAACAGAAAGGTGAAATTAATGAGGTAAACAGTCAGGTTTTTGTTCAGAATAAGAAATTACAAGAAACAGAAGAGTTTTTAAAAGGTGTATATAAAAGCTCTAACAATGTCATTAGTCATTTTGAGCCTATTCTAGATACACAGAAGAATATAACCGATTTTCAATTTAGGTATACCTCCAATGCCATAGAAAAAGTAACAGGGTCAGAACAAGATGATATTATAGGTGGCTCGCTTTTAGAGATGTACCCAATGGTTTTGGAGAATGGGCTTTTTGTATTAATGAAAGAATGTTATGTTAGCGGCAATACCCAAGAGCATGAGAGTGTATATACGTTTGAAGGTGAAAAAAAATACATTTTTAATACGATTGTAAAATCTGCAAACGGGATTACAAATACCGCTTGGGATACCACAAAAATTAAAAAAGCTGAAGAAGAACTTAAAAAGCTGAACGAAGATCTAAGCCTTCAAAACACCATTTTCAAAGAGGCTGAAAATGTAGCGGGTGTTGGTAGTTTTATTTGGTATTTAGATGATGGTACCGCAACGGTTTCTGATAACTTTTATAGAATCCTTGGCGTTGAGCCCAATAGCTTTGAGGTTACTTTTAGTTCTTATAAAGAATTTGTGCATCCAGAAGATGTTGCCATATTTGAGTCTATAGGTGCTAATATAGAAGAAAAAGGTGCTTCTACTGTTTTTGCCTATCGTGTGTTTACGAAAGCAAAAGGGATAAAACATTTAGATTTAAAAGGTAAGTATGTTGAAATAGATAACAGACCGGTATCGGTGGGTATTGTACAAGATATTACCAGTCGTGTAGAAAAAGATAGGGCACTTATTGAGAGTTATGAGAAATTGAAGATTAGTAATGAAGAGCTAGAATCTTTTAACAGAGTGGCAAGTCATGATCTACAAGAGCCTTTGCGTAAAATTCAAATGTTTATTTCTAGAATAGAAGACGATGGTGAAAAGGGTATGCCCGTTGGTATTCAAAATTATTTTGGAAAAATCAAGGACGGTACTTTCAGAATGCGAGAATTGATTCAGAATTTACTTTCGTATTCACGAATAGATAAGATCAATTCAAAATTCGAAAATATTTCTCTTAGTGAAGTTGTAGGTAAAATTGAAGATGAACTATCACAACTTATTAAAGATACAGGTACTTCTATTTCTTATGATAATTTGCCAGATATTCAGGGCATACCTTTTAAAATAGAACAACTTTGCACAAATCTTATCAGTAATTCTATCAAGTATGGCAAAAGTGGTGTAGCTCCAAAAATAATCATTAGCGCTAAAAAGGTGCGTAATTCAGAAATTGTAGAAAATTTTAGTAAGACTACAGAATACTATTATAAAATTTCATTTGCAGATAATGGCATTGGCTTTGAACCTGAATTTGCTAGTAATATATTTGAGGTGTTTCAAAGGCTACATTCAAAAAATGAATATTCAGGTACAGGTATCGGACTCTCTATTTGTAAAAAGATAGTTGAAAAACATAATGGTTATATTCATGCCATCGGTAAAAAGGACCAAGGTTCTACTTTTGTCATTTATTTGCCTGTTAACTAATATCTTCAATACTTATGTTTTGAGGTTACATTTGTAGTTTAAATACCTATAACATCAACCATGAACAAACTCGAAATACAAACAGATCGATTAATGTTAAGGCTGATTGAGTGGACAGATGTAGAAGTAATTCATCGCTTACATTCCTTACCAGAAACAGACGAATTCAATACCCTTGGCATACCTGAAAATTTACAAGAAACCTATGAGGTGATAACCCCGTGGATCGAAGATAATAGTGTAGCTGAAATTAGAAATTATACTTTTGCTATTCAGCATAAAAAGAAAGGCGAGTTTATAGGTTTATTTGGATTAAGACTTGGTCCCAAGAAATATAATAGGGCTGAGGTTTGGTATAAACTACATCTCGATTATTGGAACAAAGGCTATGCAACAGAAGCTCTAAAAGCGGTTTTGAAATACGGATTCGATGTGCTTAAACTACATCGAATAGAAGCAGGCTGTGCTGTAGACAATATAGGTTCTGCAAAAGTGATGGAAAAAGTAGGAATGCAGAAAGAAGGTCGAAAGAGAAAAATTCTCCCCTTGCAATCTGGATGGTCAGATAGTTTTGAATATGCCATAGTCGAAGGTGATGTACGTAACTAGAAAATCTTTAAAAATAGTGAGTTGTAGATGGATAAGAAAATAGGATTAAAAGATGCCATTTCTATAGGTATAGGGGGTATGGTAGGTGGCGGAATTTTTGCCGTTCTAGGTCTAGCAGTTGCTCTGGCAAAAGGTGCAACACCTCTAGCTTTTCTTTGGGCAGGAATAATTGCTATGCTAACTGCATACTCTTATGCTAAACTTTCAAAGAAATATCCAGAAAATGGAGGAACCGTAAGATTCATACATCAACAATTTGGAACCGGAATTTTTGCAGGTGGTATTAATAATCTTTTGTGGGTCAGCTATATTGTTATGCTCGCACTTTATGCGTCTGCTTTTGGGTCGTATGCTACAGAATTAATTTCCCTGTCAGGTTCAAAAGAGATTGACACGCGTATATTTCAAACTTCCATATTATTAATTGCATTGTTCATCAATTATTTAAGTGTAAAACTTGTTAGTGAAATAGAGTCAGTGGCTGTAATCATTAAGCTTTTTATTTTAATTGCATTTATAGGTGTTGGTTTTTATGGCCTGTCTCTTCATCCAGAAAACCTACATCAATTATCACCTGAAAATTGGGAAAGTCCTATACTAATACTTTCTGGTGGTATGGTCATTTTTGTTGCATATGAAGGTTTTGAATTAATTGCAAATTCAGTATCAGATTTAAAAGATAGAGAGAAGAATACTGAAAAAGCATATTTTGGAGCCGTTGGTTTTGTAATTGTATTATACATACTTATTGCTATTGTAACTGTAGGTGCATTGCCATTTCAGCAAATTGCAAATGCTGAAGATTATGTTTTAGCCAAAGCAGCAGAACCTACATTAGGTCAGATCGGTTTTACCATAATTACGATTACGGCATTGATATCTACATTTTCTGCCATCAACGCAACTGTTTTAGGTAGTGGTAGGGTAAATTATGATATAGCTGAAGACGACGAGTTGCCTAAGTATTTTTGCCATATGTTCTGGGGTAAACCCGTAGGGTTTTTAATCACGGCAATGCTGTCAGTTGCATTGGTTAATCTGTTTAATCTAAAAAGTATATCAACAGCTGGTAGTGCAGGCTTTTTATTGATTTTTTGTATTGTTAATTACATAGGTTACAAAAAGCATAAGGAACTGGATTCTAAAAGTTATGTTCATTTATTGGCGAGTATACTCTGTTTATTGGCTTTCATTACATTAATTATTCAGCAGTTTTCTGAGAATAAAGTAGGGGTATTAACCGCATTGGGTATTATTGTGTTCTGTTTTATTCTTGAAATTGTATACAAAGCTACAAAGCCAAAAGTGGTGTAGTTGATTAGCTATTTCTAAGGCTTTATATAACAATTGTTTAAAATAGAAATCTCTTGCAAGCACAGAGTAATGCACAAAAAATGACGAATCGAAAATTTGCAGGTGTAGGTGCCTTTATCAGTGTATTTGTATTGTTGATTATCTATTACACAAATTCTAATATCGGTTTTCCAGATGGTCACCTCACAGAATTTGATGTGTTTTATAAAGAGGTGCTATTTCCTATTTTTATTGCTGTTAACATCCTATATCTAATAGTATTTACGACCTTGTACTTTGTTAAGAAAAAAGCAAGTAACGGTCTTATTTTTTATGTGCTTACGTTAATAATAATTGCTGTTATTTATTATTATTTTTCAATAAATTTAGAGAACGGACAAGGTGGATAGCGCATTTTTAAAATAGTTTTAATCCATATATTTCTAACAATCTGTTATAAATTTTTCCGAAATAGAATTATTTAAATTTATGAGGTTCATAGTATAACAGTATTAAATTTAACAAGTTAACAATGTAATTGGTTGAATAGTTACGATTAAGTAATACTATTCACTTGTTGAATGCGTTAATCAATCTTATACTATAACAAATAGTATTTTTAACGATTCGTCCGTCGTAGGACGTTAAATTTGTTAAACCTTTAAATTGCCTTTGTGCAGTTGTGGTTGAAAGAAGATTTTTACAATTGAAAAAGACTTTATGGTCCATAAAAATGCTGAGGAAGAAAGATTAGCCGTTGAGGATAATTATAAAAACTGGAAAAGATGGGGTCCTTATTTGGCAGAGCGCCAATGGGGTACGGTAAGAGAAGATTATAGTCCAGAAGGGCATGCGTGGAGTTTTGTTGGTCATGACAAAGCACGTAGTAATGCCTATAGATGGGGAGAAGAGGGTATTGGCGGATTCTGCGATTCTAGAGAAATTCTATGTTTAGCCCCTGCCTTCTGGAACGGGAAAGATTCTATTTTAAAAGAACGCCTGTTCGGTTTAACCAATGATGAAGGTAACCATGGTGAGGATGTAAAAGAACTCTATTTTCATCAAGTTTCAACACCTACACACTCTTACGCTAAGTATTTATATAAGTATCCGCATAAGAAGTTTCCATATGCCGAGCTGGTTAAAAAGAATAAAAGTAGAAATCGTGAGGAAGCTGAGTTTGAAATTTTAGATACCAAAGCTTTTGCTAATAATACCTATTTCGATTGTTTTATAGAATATGCCAAAGAAGATGTTGGTGATATTTTAATGAAGGTTACTGTAGTTAATAGAGGCCCAAGAGCTGCGAACATTCATGTGCTTCCGCATTTGTGGTTTCGTAATTTTTGGAAACATAACAACAGGTTCGAAAGACCTGAGATGAAATCAACCTCAGATAATTCGGTACAATCTCGTAGTACTAGAAATGGTCGTTACTATTTTTATCATGAGAATGGAGATCAGCTTTTCTGTGAGAACGAAACTAACAACCAACGTATTTATGGAGTGCCTAATGAGGTTGAATACGTAAAAGATGGTATCAATGACCATGTTGTTGATGGGCAACCTACTGTGAACCCAGATAAAAAAGGTTCAAAATTTGCCGTGTGGCATAAGCTCCGCTTAAAATCTGGAGAAGAAAAAACAATTAAAGTCCGACTTAGTAAAAAGAAACTTGATGACCCATGGGGTAATTATGATTCTATTTTTGAAAAGAGAATTCAAGAATGTGAAGAATTTTATGGAGATATTTTAAAGAAAGAGCTTCCGGTTCAACAACAAGAGATTGCAAGAAAAGCATTCTCTGGTTTACTCTGGACAAAGCAGTTCTATTATTATGATGTTTATAAATGGCTATTTGGCGGTCCAGGAGAAGCCAAACCATATAGAACCGATTCTCGGAATAAGCATTGGGAACATTTGACAAATCGTCACGTAATTTCAATGCCCGATAAGTGGGAGTATCCGTGGTATGCTGCTTGGGACCTTGCTTTTCATATGGCATCGTTTGTTGAGATTGATCCTTATTTTGCCAAAGAGCAGTTGTTGTTAGTATTAAGGGAAAGCTATATGCACCCTAACGGACAAATACCTGCTTACGAATGGAATTTTAGTGATGTAAACCCACCTGTGCATTCATGGGCTGTATGGACGGTATATGAGAAGGATAAGAAAAGAAATGGTAAAGGCGATTTTAAGTTTTTAGAAAAGGCATATCAGAAATTACTGGTGAACTTTACCTGGTGGGTCAACCAAAAAGATAAGAGTGGAACAAACCTTTTTGAAGGCGGATTCTTAGGTCTTGATAATATTGGTGTTTTTGATCGTAACCACATGCCAGAAGGTATTACGCGTATGCAACAAGCAGATGCTACCAGTTGGATGGCAATGTTTACCTTAAACATGTTACGCATGTCATTAGAGATGGCAACAATTAACCCAAACTACGAAGACAGTGTCGCCAAGTTCTTTAGGCATTTCTTGAATATCGCTTGGGCAATGCATCACATTGGGCAGAAAGATATTTCTCTTTGGGATGATGAAGATAATTTCTATTATGATGTTGTAGAAATGTCGAATGGTAATACAGACCGATTAAAAGTAAGATCCTTGGTTGGTATCATACCAATGTTCGCAGTAGAGATCATTCATAAAGATTTGTTTGATGAGTTAAAACACTTTAAAGTTAGAGCTGCAGAAATTGTAAGAACTAGACCAGATTTGGCTTCTTTGATCTCTAATATCGAAGAATTTAATTCTGATGGAAATTACCTGTTCTCCATTATGCGAGGTTTTAGGTTAGAAAAGCTATTGTTTCGTTTACTAGATGAGAAAGAGTTTTTGTCTGATTACGGTATTCGCTCACTTTCAAAATATCATGAAGAGCATCCGTATGTTTTTCAACATAACGGTCACCACCAAATTCAGTATGAATCTGGGGAAAGTCAGTCAAACATGTTTGGTGGTAATTCTAACTGGCGAGGTCCTATTTGGTTGCCTTTAAATTATATGATTATTCAGTCTTTACGTAAATACTTCTCTTATTATGGTAAGGAGTATATTTATGAGTTTCCAACAGGATCTGGTATAAAAATGAACTTAAACGAGATTGCAAATGAAATTTCAAAACGACTCATAAAGTTATTTGAGCCTGACGAAAACGGTAAGTTTGTATATCACTCAGAAGACGAGAACCATGTGTTTACTAAAAATGAACACTTTAAAAAGGAGCATTTCTTTTATGAGTTTTTTGATGGCGATTCTGGGAAAGGTCTTGGAGCATCTCATCAAACAGGTTGGACAGCTTTAGTTGCAAATCTGATTATGGAATTGGAGCAGAATAGTTAGCATCTATTTTCTATTATAGTTGAACAAAAACGAGACATTTTTAATGTCTCGTTTTTGTTTTTAAGCTTCTGCCGTAATCGCTTGTTGTGCCTCTAAGGCAAAACTCCTAATTTTAGTTTCTTCATCAGTAAGAAGGCTTTCAACAATACTTAAATATCGCGGTTCTTTTTGTTGCGTAATTAAGTATAGTACCGCCAATTTTATTTTTAAGTCGTTACCCTGTAATAACAGTTTAAAACATTCTAGTTCCGTAGGTATTTTGTGCTTTATCTTTTGTAGCTCTTCTTCAGACGAAATATCTAAGGCAGATTCTTCAATAATAGGTAATAGTTTACGCTTTAATTCTCCCGTTAAAAGATTGTCTAAAAATTCGATGGCATTGTGTTGCGCTTCCTGTTTCTGACTAATTAAGCCCTCATACGCAATGGCAACATCATTTTGTTGATAGCGTAAACCTAATAGTTTAAAAATACGCTCTAGTCCAGAATCTAAACGGCGTTCTAGTAATTCCAAAAGGCTAGTTCTAGCATCTCGTTCTGCATCGCCAATTTCTTTCTTCGATTTGTTTCTATTTCGGTATGATATAATAATCTGGGTATGCATAGACGATAAGGTCTGATGATGCAGTTTGCATTCATCAAAAATTACCGAGACCACTTTGTAACGATTAAATTTTAACTGCGGATGCGTAGATCGTATGGCACTCAAAGCACGAATAGTTTCTAAACGGACAGTAAGGTCATTATCGGTTAAAATGGCTAATAAATGGTGCACAGCTTCTTTTGAATGAAAAGATTGCATGGCTGCAGGTATAAACCGAAGCACAGGTAATGGTTGTAGACGATCTTGAATTGTACTACGTAGCACCGGTAGAATCTGCTGACCATAGATTTTAAAAGCTTCCATTACGGTTGGTCTATAATTCTTCTGTGCTAAAAACGGAATTATTTGTTGCACCATGGTAGGGTCTGTGGCAGTACCGATGGCCTTTATCGTTGTTAGTATTACATCTTTATTATCATGGTTTAGAAAGGCAGTAAGCTTCGTGTTGAAAATAGGCATATTCGCCACGCCTAGTACTTCAATGACGGCTTCTACATATGATAGGTCTTTTTCATTCGCTTCAATATTTTTAAGCGATGCTGAAATGCGGTCTAATAGCGAGTAACGTTGTTTTAAAGAATAGTTGTTTTTTGCAGCCCTAGCTAAGCAGTATAATGCTGCCATTGCAATTCGTTCATTTGAATGTTCTAAATAGGTATCGAACACGAAAGATTTGTCTTTGTGTGCAAAACTTAAGACATAAGCTAATGTCGCAATGGTCAATTCTCGATCATCGATCTTTAATAGCTCTGAAACCTCGGCTGTCATACTTTTAGAATTTAAAAAGTATAAATTCTGAATGGCAGATAATTTTACTTTGTTGCTAGGGTGATCTAACAATAGCTCAACGTCGTCTGCAAAACGTTTGTCATTAATTTCCATCAATTTGTCTAGCATAAAGAGTATTTGCTCTTCGGTACCGTTTTTAAATACGGTACGCATGCCATTTACTACAGATACTTTTGAGTGGGAGATTTTTTTAGCCTTCTTACCACTATCTGTCAATACCTCTAAATTGGTTCTAAAGGTCTTGTAATACTCTATTCTTACTTTGTAAATGAAGTATAGCCAAAGACACACTAAAACGATAATTAGTACGCCAATGTAGAATGAAGGTAAGTCCAGTCCACGCACTACGAATATTAAAAGACATCCGGCAATACCAGTTGCTAAACTATCTACAACAACATCTATAAACGATTTTGTCCTGTTTTTTAAATCGAAAGGCAGGGGTAAGGTCAATAATTCCGAAGCACTTTTGTGTATAGATTGTTTCAGTATTCCGTCCATCGCCTTAATAACAACTACGGCAGAAAGCTCGGGTAATATCAAAAATAAAATGCTCCCGCCAAAAATACCAATGGGTAATAAAAGCAATGAAAAACCAACGCCCCAAATACCTACAATTCTATGGGTGAAAAATAGTTGTATCACCAACGATAATAAGTTGAAGGTCGAAAACCAAAAGGCAAAAAAAGCGGTAAGCTCGTCAGCATCGGTTATGGCAGATGAGGCAAAGTCACTAAATAAGTAGTCTGCCAATTTGGCAACAACTACGCTCACCGCCACAATGCTCGCTATGTAAGTAAGATGTTTGGATCTTAATATGAGTTTTAGTGGTGGCTCTGAAATGTTCGTAGCCGACTTATGTTTCTTGACGCTGCCGTTTTTTTTAACTCTAATATTCCAAATTCTACGTAATAATGGAATACAGAAAAATAGGAGAAGGGCTGCTACAAACATTAGATTTTCATTGCCAATAAGCGGCGCCAAAATAGAGGTGAGGTACCCACCAAATATACCACCAATGATAGCGCCAGACCCAATAAAGCCGAACAATCTCTTTGCTTCTCTAATATTGAATACCAAGTTTGCCAATACCCAAAATTGCGATGCAGATAGTACTGCATAAATTGCTACCCATATATAAAAGAAGTAGAGTAACACACCACTGACCACATCTAGTGAGAGTAGTATACCTAAACCAATTAAAATGACAATAGAACTAATAATGGTAAACTCAATTACTTTTTTAAGCGGGAATTTTGAAACGGCTTTTGAATAAAAATAAGAGGTAGCTACGGCAGTTATAGCAACTAACAAGAAAGCAAAAGGCAATTGTTCAACACCTAATTCTGATAGAAAAAGGGCATTGACAGTAGGTTTGATAATAAGCAGAACGGCAATGACCAAAAAAATGTAGGCGAGCATCCAAAGAGAAACTTTGAACTCGCCTTCACGAACATCGAATATTTTTTTTATTAGTCTTTCTACCATCAAGAAATGGAAATATGTATTCCAAGACCTAAAGTACAGGCTTTTTTAGCACCTTTTCAATTGGTTTCACTAAATCTCTTATAATTTGCTCTCCATTGGCATCATCTATTAAGGCAACTAGAATATATCTTCTATTACTGTCCTTGCCCCAAACCAATATTGAGTCAGAATGGTAGGTGCGCCAAGAACCTGATTTTCTGAACAATCTGGCAGTTGGTGCAATTTTATCTAATGTATTTACAAATTTATGGTGCAGCTCTGGGTTTTCAAGAATATCTAGCATCTGCTTAGATTGTTTTTGGTTCACTAGCTTACCGTTCGCCAATAAATAATAATACCTACATACTTGTGTTACCGATGCAGCGTGACTCAGGTTCTTTAAAGGTTCGCGGTTTGTTTCTCCACCACTTCCGTAGCGTTTACCAACCCAAAGACCGCCACCTTTTTGCTCGTCATAAAAAGCATATTTAGGATCAGTCATAACAGATTCAAGTTTTTCATAACCAACACGATCTATCATTCTAGTAGCAGCAGAATTATCAGATTTACTGATCATAAGACGCATATCTTTTTTAACCTCTGCGGTTTCTTTTAATTCGCCTTTTTCAATAGCATCCATAGCAGCGAGAAGAATAGCTATTTTAGGTAAACTAGCGGCATACATCATATGGTTACCGTTTACACGAGCAAAACGTACATTTTCTGGGTCGCTTAAATCAACCAAGCCTACGGACATCTTCTTTTGTACAATGAGATCGTTCCATTCTGGGTGAGAGGCTAATTCATCTCTTAAATTAGTCTGCAAAGAACTATCAAGTAATTTTTGCAAGGGTTTGATCTTTGAATTATCTATTTGTAACGGTAGCTCGTTTTGAGCATTTGTGGCTAAACAAAATAGGAAAGAAAAAAGAAAAATGATTCGGGTAGCTTTCATTGATTTATGTGTATTTTAAAAAGTAGTCAAAATTAGGTAATGCACTGATTTGTTAAATGTTAATTTTTGTCTTTCTATAAAATTTTAAAACTGTTGTAAAATCACTGTGTAGCCCCATATACTGTAAAATGTTGTGTTAAAATTCTAATTATTTTCAGATTATATAGTACCTATGCGTCCCTTTTTTAAAGAGCAAATGGGTTAAAAATTTATATTGACATTCAATTAAATAACAGTATCTTAAATAATGGAATATATGCAAACTTATGAATCTTAAAGATGGCGTTAAAACGGCTGAGAATAAAGTGTCTACAGAGGCACGTAAACTTAGCGATATGGTTAAAGATACAAGCAAATCTTTAGTAGACCGTTTAGAATGTTTTGAAGATATTATAAGTTTAGAAGTTGGCGATACGGGCTTGCATAGGGCCAAAACATTAGAGCGTGAGTTCAATGTTCGTCAACTTTACCTAAAGTATGAGGGTGATAACCCTACCGGAACTCAAAAAGACCGTATTGCTTTTGCACAATTATATGATGCGCTGCGTAGGGAGTTTACTGTGGTAAGCTTGGCTACTTGCGGTAATTATGGTGTGGCAATGGCACTGGCATCTGATCTAGCGGGTATTGCCTGTAAAATTTACATTCCTGAAAGTTACCATACCGATCGGGTTATTGAAATGGAAACTTTAGGGGCAGAGATAATTCGTATACCTGGTAGTTACGAAGATGTGGTTACCGAAAGTTCCAGATTAGCAGCTGAACATGGTTGGTATGATGCTAACCCTGGTGGTGCCAATACTCCGCTACAAATATCTGCCTATGCGCTAATTGCACAAGAGATTTTTGAAGATTTAGGTGATGCACCAAAATACTGTGCTGTACCTGTTTCTAATGGAACGTTGTTCGCAGGAATTTATAGAGGATTTGTAAATCTGTATAAAAGAGGAAAGACTTCTCGTATACCTAAAATGATAGCGGCTTCATCATCTCATAAGAACCCAATTGTAGAATCATATCTGCAAGGATTAGATCACTGTAAAGATTTGAATCCGGCTGCGATAAAAGAAACGAAATACAACGAACCATTGATTAACTGGCATAGTTTCGATGGGGAAGAGGCATTATACGCATTAAAAGAATCTGAGGGGGAAGCTTTTAATATCAGTGATAAAAAACTGAAAGAGATGACTTCCCTTTTATATAAGAAAGAAGGATTTCGAATTCTACCTGCATCTACAGCGGGTTTGATCGGACTCTTAGAATTAGACGAAAAAATGAATTTTGAGCCTGACCGTTTTGTGGCAGTGCTCACTGCAAAAAATTAAATAAATAGATGAAAAAAGTTATAGACGGTAAGGCACTTGTATATTGTGAGGGAGCATTTAATACTCCAAATGGTAAAACAGCACACGGTTTGGTTCGCTTTACTGAGCGTTATGAAGTTGTGGGTGTTTTAGATGAAAAATATGCAGGCAGAGATGCCGGTGATGTTTTGGATGGAAGACCTAACGGAATTCCGGTTTTTAGAGATCTAGAGGCTGCAATTGTTACATTGACAGCAAGTAATAATCTGCCAAGTTACTTGGTAATTGGTTTAGCACCAGATGGTGGCAGATTGCCAAAAGTGGCTAAATCGACAATTAAGGCTGCATTACAACAAGGTTGGAATGTGGATAGTGGTTTACACGATTTCTTAAGTAATGACCCAGAACTGGTTGCATTGGCAAAAGAAAAGAATGTAAAAATCAGAGATATTAGAAAAACACCCGATCGTGATCAATTGCACTTTTTTACGGGTGATATTGAAAAAGTAAACTGTTTAAAATTAGCGGTTCTAGGAACGGATTCTGCTCTAGGGAAACGGACTACGGCTTGGATATTGGTTCACGCATTTCGTAATGCAGGTAAAAAAGCAGAAATGATCGGAACCGGACAAACAGGATGGATGCAAGGTGCTAAGTATAGCATGGTGATGGATAGCTGTATTAACGATTTCGTTTCAGGTGAAATTGAGCATGCTGTGGTAAGTGCCTATAATAATGAGGACCCAGATGTTATTGTTATTGAAGGGCAAGGGAGTTTAATGAACCCTGCATACCCTGGCGGATTTGAAATTCTAGCTGCAGGCAGACCAGATTATGTAATTCTGCAACATGCACCAAAAAGATTGGAATATGACGGATTCCCTGGGTATAAAATGCACTCTTTAGCTGAGCAAATAAATGCCATACAGGTTATTTCTGGTAAAGAAGTGATTGCTATTACCGTAAACCATGAGGATATGAAAAAAGAAGAAATTCTTGATGTTTGTAAGGCTATCACTTTAGAAACCAAATTACCTGCCTTTGATGTGTTGGAGTATGGTGCTGAAGATTTAATTGCACTTTTAATGACAAAATTAAAATGAAAATAACCCATATTTCTTTTGAGCGTTTAGACCTTAAATTGTCTGATCCTTATACTATTGCTTACGAAACAATTGATCGCACTAGTAACTTTATTCTAAAGGTTGAAACCGATACCAAAATTGTGGGTTATGGTTGCGCGGCACCTGACCCTGTGGTTACAAATGAATCGCCAAGTGATGTTACCGATGCTATTAAGAATATCATTATTCCGTATTTATTGGGTAAAGATCCTTTTACGTATGCATTGTTATTATTAGAGCTGAAGGAGTTATTGGGTAAACGTTCTTCTGCCTTGGCAATGGTAGATTTGGCATTGTTCGATATCATGTCGAAAAAGGCAGAGGTACCTTTGTATAAATTTTTAGGGGGCTATCGTAATAGCATCGCTACCAGTATTACTATCGGTATTATGAGCATAGACGAGACCTTGTCTTATGCTAGCGAATATGTGAAACAAGGTTTTACCATTTTAAAAATAAAAGGCGGTTCTAATCTCGAAGAGGATATTGCCAAAATGAGAATGATCCACGAGAAATACCCTAATATCGAATTGCGTTTTGATGGTAACCAAGGATATTCTGTGAAAGAATCGGTAGATTTTGTAAAGGCTACGGCAGCAATAGGAATCGAGATTTTTGAACAACCTACAAAAGTGGAATCGGAAGAACGATTGGGCGAAGTAACCAATCAGGTGAGTATTCCTGTAATGGCAGATGAAAGCTTAAAAACATTGACCGATGCATTTCGTTTGGCGCAGAATGAGCGTGTGGATATGGTGAATATTAAGCTGCAGAAAGTAGGCGGTATCTGGGTAGGTATGCATATTAATTCCGTTGCTAAAGCCGCTAAATTAGATGCTATGGTAGGTTGTATAGATGAATGCGGACTGGGTATTGCTGCCGGTCTACATTTTGCCCTGTCTAGACCAAACATTGTATATGCTGATCTAGACGGACATTTAGATATTATTGATGATCCTTACCATTCTATCTTTAGATTGGAAAAGGGAATTTTATACCCTACCGAAAAGTTTGGTTTAGGTTTTTCTGAGTTGAATATGTAAAATACTAGCTTTAATCTTCTAACTGCTCAATAAGGTTGGCTACTAAGGCTGTCCAGCCTGTTTGATGCGATGCTCCTAAACCACGACCGTTTTCTCCGTGAAAATACTCGTAAAATAATATCAAGTCCTCAAAATTAGGGTCTTGGTAGTATTTCTCGTAGTTCTTATTTATTGCTCGGTTTCCGGTTTCATCTTTCTCGAACATCTTAATAAGACGTTTGCTCAATTCATCACTAACTTGTTTTAGATTGAGCAACTTCGAGCTTCCTGTTGGGTATTCAAAAAGAAAATCATTACCATCATACCACTGGTATTCGCGCAATGCCTGAATAAATAAATAATTCATAGGCATCCAAATAGGTCCACGCCAGTTAGAATTACCTCCAAATAGGGAAACGGTAGATTCCGCTGGTTCATAGTCAATAGAGTAATCTATACCATCTATATGAATCTGATATGCCTTTTCGTGTACCTTAGATAAAGATCGTATTCCATAGTCACTCAAAAATTCTTTTTCGTCTAAAAGTGCGGCAACTAATTTTTGCATTCTATCTTTTGGAACTAACGATAAAAGTAAATCACCATTTTCTTCATACTGCTGTATAACCTCGTATTTTAAATTCTCTGCACGGTATTTTTTAAACCAAAGAACACTTGCTTTAAATTTTGGGAACTTATCTAGAACACTTTTCTTAATAGTAAGTACCGCAGCCAGTGATAACATACCGGCAATTGATCTTACTTTTATAGTGGTTGATTGTCCGTCTGGTAGTGTTAGACGATCATAGAAGAACCCTTCCACATCATCCCAGGTATTGGCTTTATCAGTATCCATTTTATTCAGAGCTTCCGCTATGAATACAAAATGCCCAAAATATTTGGTTGCCATATCTTCATAAGAATCGTCATGTTCTGCGATACGTAAACTTATTTCTAGCATATTCAAGCTATACATCGCCATCCATGCGGTACCATCTACTTGATCTAAAGAACCACCACCGGGTACACCATGGCTACGGTCAAAAACTCCAATGTTATCCAAGCCCAGGAATCCGCCTTGAAAAACATTGTTGTCATTTCTGTCTAAACGGTTCACCCACCAGTTAAAGTTCAAGTTGAGTTTATTGAACATTCGTTTTAAGAACTTAATATCTGGTAAACCTGTAATAGATTTATCAGTTCCATAAATTTGTAAGGTTGCCCATGCCTGAACTGGCGGATTCACATCACTAAAATTCCATTCGTAAGCAGGTATTTGTCCGTTAGGCGACATGTACCATTCTTTGGTGAACAATAGTAGTTGGTCTTTCGCAAATTCTGGATCTATAGATGCGAACGATGCACAGTGAAAAGCAGAATCCCACGCAGCATACCAAGGGTATTCCCAAGCATCTGGCATAGAAAGTATATCGTGATTACGCAATGTTTTCCAATGGCTATTACGACCTTCTAATCTTTCTTTTGGCGGTGGAGTAGTTTTGTAGTCCCCATCTAGCCATTTTTCAACTTCGTAGTTATAGTATTGCTTCGTCCAAAGTAAACCTGCAAATGCTTGTTTTAGAATAGCCTTTCTATCCTCGGTTGCTTTTGGGGCTATTTCATCATAGAATTGAGCACATTCTTTTTGTCTCTTTTTAAATATGGAATCAAAATCTGAAAAAGGTGTGTCAAGTGACTCTTCGGTTAAACGAAGTTGGAATATTTTTGATTCGCCACCATCTAAAATAACTTGATATAATGGCGCAAATTTAGTGCCTGAATTGTTTTTTGTTGCCAGGTCAAAATCATTATTACATACTGCGGTATGGAACAAGTCTTTCTTAAACGGATGGTCATTCTTATCCTTATAAACCTTTTCTCTATTGGTTTCATTCTCCGTAAAGAATAGCTGTTCTGCCTTTTGAAAATAAAGATTGTATTTACCCACGTACGGGTGGTCTATGTGAACAGATGGGTTTGCTTTTGTCCCTTGTTGAGTGATGGTCGGTTTTTTGGGCATTTCTTTAAATGACCAATGATTACGCATCACCATTTGTGGCAATAACGTAATAGGTGCAGGTTTTGAGTTTCTATTGGTTATAGTAATTTGGATTAGAATATCTGTTTCATCGCCTTTTGCATATTCTGTGCTGACATCAAAATAGGTGTTGTCATCGAAAATACCGGTATCCAATAACTCAAATTCTAGTTCTTTACGATTACGTTTTTGGTTTTCGTCAATTAGTTGATTGTACGGATATTCTTTTTGTGAATACTTGTACAAATACTTCATATATGAGTGCGACGGCGTATTCTCTAAATAGTAATACAGCTCTTTTACATCTTCACCATGATTACCCTGCGGACCAGTTAAACCGAAAAGGCGTTCTTTTAGAATAGGATCTTTACCGTTCCATAAACCAATACTAAAACACATATTGCAATAGCGGTCGCTTATACCTGCAATGCCATCTTCACCCCAACGAAACGCACGACTTCTTGCATGGTCATGTGGTAGATAGTTCCAAGCATCACCACCTGCACTATAATCTTCACGTACCGTACCCCATTGGCGTTCACTTAAATAAGGTCCCCATTTTAACCAGTCTTTTTCTTCTGTATGTTGTTGGTCTAAACGATTTTTTTCAGGGTTTTTCATTTGCTTTGGGAGATTTTATAACTTTCTTATAAATAGTAAATGGATTCTAAGATAACTGTTAATTTTTTGAATGTATTTTGTGGAATATATGTTATTACTTTTTAATGTCAGTTAGTCTTTTAATATAGTCGAATTCTATTTCTTCTAATAAATTAATTTTACCAGAGGTTGCACTTTTGATTACGATATCAGTCTTTTTTAAAGTTTCAATCATCGGAATAACTTTTGAACTATAATTATTGTAAAAACGAATTATATCACCACGACAACATGGAATTTTATATCCACTTTGAGAACTTGTTATCAATATTTTATTTTCTCTCAAATTGCCAATTACTTCTTTACTAAATATACGTTTAGTAATATGAATATTACGAACCCTTATTCTATCTATTATTTCATCTGAATAGATATATTGATGAGGGTCTTTCTTAAATCTATAGACTAAGTAGTTCAAGCATATTAATTGATTTTTAATTTCAATAGCTGGATTCTCTGCATTAATATGAATGAAATTCTTGATTCTAAAGAATATGAAATCGACTAGTTCTTTATTGAATTTTTCGTCTTCTAATTCAATATTAGAATATTTATTTCGAGGGTTTTCCGGCCATTCTCTTAAATGTAGAATATGCTTGTCTAGAATCTTTAATATCTCAGAACTTCTTGGGTTAATTTTTTTTGGATCATAGCACCGAGATAAACTACCAGCAATAAAATCCGCTAATTGTATTAGTGGTTCATCTTTACTATCACAGAATTCGAACTTTGGTCCTCTAAATAATTCTGTTTGTTTATGGTTCTTTTCAACATAATTAACGAAGCCATCCATGAATTTTTCAGAGCCATGATTGTCTGAAATTAATTTCAAATATGGATAATAATCATATAGTTCTCGGTCTAATAAACCATTGACATATTTATAAAAAATGTTTCTAAATTGTAATCCACTATCTTCAAAAACTTCTCTTTTATCAACTATGATACTATAGATTTTGAAATTAAGTTTAGAAATATCCTTTATAAAATCAATTCTTTTGTCAAAATCTTTAAAGGCTTTAGCGCTGGATTTAATTTCAGGTGCTCGAGTATGTTTTGCTGCTGTTTCAACAAATTGTTCTCTAGTTTTATCTACTGAATATTCATCTAAAATAATTGCAGTTACGATAAAGAATGTTGAAACACCATCCTTTGTAAAATGAATACTTTTATCACCTGATTCGTCAATAAACCCTATTTTGTCACTCAAATTTTTATAGTTAAGAGATTAAGGGGGAGTATATCATTAAAATCTTTTTTAAACCGCTCTCTGCACCACCTCAAACACCTTATTTGCGTCGCACTTAATGGTTTTAGATGGGAATTTTAAAATCAACGCATAGTCATGGGTTGCCATTAAAATGGTTCTGCCAGATTTATTGATTTCCTGTAAGACTTTCATGACCTCTACACTGGTTTGTGGATCAAGGTTTCCGGTTGGCTCATCGGCAATAATTAGTTCTGGATCATTTAATAATGCACGTGCAATGGCAATACGTTGTTGTTCTCCACCAGAAAGTTCATGTGGGAACTTAAATCCTTTAGTTTTCATACCCACTTTTTCAAGCACGTTTGATACCTGGGTATCCATTTTAACCTTATCTGTCCAGCCTGTTGCCTTTAAAACAAAAAACATGTTTTGGTTAATATTTCGGTCTGGTAATAGTTTAAAATCTTGAAAAACAATACCTAATTTTCTACGTAAAAACGGAATATCTTTTTCTTTTAATGTCTTAAGATCGAAGTCAACCACATGACCTTCACCTTTTTGCAAAGGTAAATCGCCATATAGTGTTTTCATGAAGCTACTTTTACCGCTTCCGGTCTTGCCAATAAGGTATACAAATTCCCCTTTGGCAATTTTTATAGTTACTTCACTCAATACCAAACTCTCCTTTTGAAAAATTGAGGCATCCTTAAGTTCTAAAACAATCTCTTCCATAACGCAAATGTTGTTATAAAAGTAATAAGTTCCATTTGATATTAGAGAACCCTTTTTTAAAATCTTTTATTTTGATGGGGTATTACACATACTTAGGTACAATTTTTGCCGTTATCACATGTGATAATGGTAATGCTAAATAGGTACAGAACACTATGCTTAAAAAAATCACCGCTTTTATTCCATTGGTATTCGGTTTGGTCGCTTTGACCAATGCCCAAGAAACTAAGATTTATACTCATGAGCAAAAGGCTTTTCAAGACGCGCTAGCGCTTTACAACAACGAACAATACCAAGCAGCACAGACTATTTTTGAAAAGGTCAAAGTCTCTACAAAAGATGAGGAGACCGCTGCCAATAGTGCTTACTACGCAGCCAATGCCGCAGTACGCTTAAACCAGATGGGTGCAGACCGATTGATGGAAGATTTCGTGGAAAAATACCCGACTTCTACCAAACGTAATTCTGCCTTTGCAGATGTGGCAGAGTACTACTTTCAAACAGGTAAATACCCGTATGCATTGAAATGGTATGACAAGGTAGATCAGAACTCACTTTCTCGTGGCGAGATGGATAAGTTTAACTTCAATTATGGCTACTCTTTATTCTCATCTCGTAAAACAAAAGAAGCCGAAAAGTATCTTGAAAAAGTAACTACTTCTCAAGTGTACGGTTCTCAAGCAAAATACTACTTGGGTTATATTTCATATCAAGAAGATGACTATGAAACGGCAAACCAGCGTTTTGATCAAATTACCGATCAAGATGTATTAGAGGAGAAGCTAAGTTATTATCAGGCAGACATGAATTTTAAGTTGGGTAAATTCGATGAGGCAATTGCTTTGGCGAAAAAACAACTAACAAAAGCTGACAGACGAGAAGTCTCTGAATTAAATAAGATTATTGGGGAGAGTTACTTTAACTTGAAGCAATACGAAAATGCGATTCCGTATTTAACGGAATACAACGGTAAAGGTGGTAAATGGAGCAATACTGATTACTACTATTTAGGATATGCATATTATAAAGGTGGCGATTATAGTAATGCCATAGCTCAATTCAATAAAATTATTGGGGGTACCAATAGCGTTGCTCAAAATGCATATTACCACTTAGCAGAATGTTATTTGAAGTTGGATAAAAAACAGGAAGCGCTGAACGCTTTCCGTAATGCTTCTCAAATGGATTACAGTGCCGAGATTCAGAAAGATGCTTTTTTAAATTATGCACGTTTAAGTTATGAGGTGGGTAATGCCTATGAGCCGGTTCCGCAGGTAATTACAAATTACTTGAAAACGTATCCGAAAGATGAGCATCAAGATGAGATGCAGACCTTGTTGGTAGATTCATATATTACTTCAAAGAACTTCGCAGGTGCAATGACGTTGCTAGAAGAGAATAAGAACTATGCTAGTAAGGCTGTCTATCAAAAAGTTGCCTATTACAGAGGTATTGAACTTTTTATGGAAGGTGATTATAATGCTGCAGCTGAAAACTTCAATAAATCTTTAAACAGTGCAGAAGATATGCTGTTTAAGGCAAGAGCGAATTACTGGAAAGCAGAATCTGATTACCTGTCTAATCGTTTTGATGAGGCTGTAAAAGGATATACGGCGTTCAAGAATAATCCTTCAGCAAAAAACACAGAAATGTATGCCGATGTAGATTACAATTTGGCATATGGCTATTTTAAACAAAAAGATTATACTGATGCCATTACCTACTTCAATGCGTTTACAGCAAACGGAAATACAGAAGTAGAGAAATTACATGATGGCTATTTGAGATTGGGCGATAGTTACTACGCTACCAGTAAATACTGGCCAGCTATTGAAACTTATAATAAAGCATTGGCATTAAATGGACCAGAGAAAGATTATGCCTTTTACCAAAAAGCGATGAGCTACGGTTATGTAGATAGAGGTGACAGCAAAATTGAAAACTTAGAAGAATTTGTAAGCCAATATCCAAGGTCTAGTTTTAAAGATGATGCCTTATTTGAATTAGGAAACACCTATGTTTCTCAAGGTCAAGAGAATAAAGGTCTTGCCGCTTACGATCGTTTGATCAGTGAATACAGAGGTAGTTCGTTGGTGCCACAAGCATTAATGAGACAGGGACTTGTAAATTATAATGCCGCAAGAAACGAAGCTGCCTTGGTGAAGTTTAAAACGGTTGTTCGCGATTTTCCAAAAACACAAGAAGCAATACAAGCTGTAGCAACGGCTAAATTGGTATATGTAGATATGGGGCGTGTAAACGAATATGCAGAGTGGGTACGCACGCTCGATTTTGTACAGGTTACCGATGCTGAATTGGACAACGCCACGTTTGATGCTGCCCAAAAACAGAACTTAGAAGGTAATGTTGATGCCGCTATTAAGGGATATAAAAATTACGTTCAACAATTTCCAACTGGTTTACATGCTGTAGATGCTAACTTTAGTTTAGCTCAGTTGTATTTCGGAAAAGGGGAAAAAGAATCGGCTTTGCCATATTACAAGTATGTTGCCGATAGAAGCACTAGCGAATATGCAGAACAGGCATTAACTCGTGTTTGTGAAGTCTATATTTCTAAAGATGATTACCAAATTGCATTGCCATATTTATTGAAATTAGAGAGTCAGGCAAATATTCAGCAGAATAGAACATTTGCACGCTCTAACTTAATGAAAGGATATTACGGGCAAAAGAATTATCCGAAGACCATAGAATATGCGGATAAGGTATTGGCAACTTCTAACATTGATAATAGAATTAAGAGTGATGCGCATATTATGATCGCAAGATCTGCCATTGCAACCAATGACGAGGTAAAGGCAGAATCAGCATATGCAGAGGTCTTACAAATAGCATCTGGCGCAACAGCTGCGGAAGCATTATACTATAACGCCTATTTTGAGCATAAAGATGGGGCTTACGAGAACTCTAATATTGCCGTACAAAAATTAGCTAAAGATTATGCAGCGTATAAAGAATGGGGTGGTAAAGGTTTAGTGTTAATGGCTAAAAACTATTATGCATTAAATGATGCCTACCAAGCGACATATATTCTAGAAAGCGTTATTACAAACTTTAGTCAATATCCAGAAATTGTTTCAGAGGCAAGAGCAGAGCTTGCAATCATTAAATCGAAAGAGGCAAAAAGTAACTCATCGGTTGATCCTAACTAAAAATTACGTACACCAGTAAAAGAACACCTATGTACAACAAACATATATTTACGCTTATATTTTTAACGCTTGGCTTTCAAGTTGTTTTTGCCCAAGAAGAAGAGGAAAAAGATTTGGGTACGGAGACCGTAACGGTAACTAAAGCATATACGCCAACCGTTTCAGATGCTTTTAAGATTAAGTCGGTTCCGAATATGAACGACTCTATCGTGTTACAGAAAAAGCCTATCAATTATAGTATTTTTTCCGTTCCCGTAGCATCGACGTTTACACCTAATAAAGGCACGGCATCGAAAGTAGAAAGACTGCCACCACCAGTATTGTATAATTCGTATGCCTCTTTAGGTGCGGGATTGTATGGTAATGTATTGGGTGAGTTTTATACCAGTAGAACCATTAATAGAGATGAGAATTTTGATATCGGTTTTAATCACTTATCGTCTCGTGGTGGTATTGATGGTGTAGAATTGAGCGATACGTTCTATGATACCAAATTAGATGCTTCTTATGCAAAACGTGATCGCGATTTAGATTGGGGTGCGGCGATTGGTCTACAACATCAATTATATAATTGGTACGGAATTGAGCCAGGTGTGTTCAGTGAAACAATTCTTAATAGTATTGATGAACGTCAAAACTATTACATGGGTGAAGTTAGCGGTCACATTAATGTCGAAGATGCTTATTTTAAAAGAGCAGATTTAAAATACAGACGATTTTTTGATGCTGTAAGTTCAGGTGAAAACAGGGCTATATTTAATAGCGGATTCGAATTTCCGGTTAACGAAGAGACTTTAAATGCAAAAGTAAATGTTGATTATGTTGGCGGTACTTTTGAAAATGCATCTTTAAATAGTACAACCAATGATAACGGAATTTCTTATAGCAATTTGCAAGTAGGTGTTAACCCTTCTTTAAAAATGCTTCGCGATGATCTTTCATTGAATTTAGGAGTGAATTTGGTTTACGGTATGGATTTAGAGAATAGCGAAAGTAACTTCTATATCTATCCTGCTGTTACAGCTTCATACAGATTGTTAGATGAAACAGTAATCGCTTATGGTGGAGTAACGGGAGAATTAAAGCAGAATTCTTATTATGATTTAGTAGAGGGTAATCCGTTTGTTTCACCAACCTTAAACATTGCGCCTACAGATAGTCAGTATAAGGCCTATATCGGTTTTAAAGGTCAGTTGTTGCCTAATTTAAGTTATAATGTAAAAGGGTCATACTCGGCAGAAAACAACAGACCATTGTATACGTTGAACCCTAGAAATGATTTTAGGTCAGATGATAAAGGGTACTATTATGGTAATTCATTTGATGTGTTTTATGATGATATTAAAACCTTGGGAATTTTTGGTGAGTTGAATGTTGATGTCAACCGTAACTTTACAGCAGGTGTAAATGTAGCCGTGTATGATTACAGTACCGAAACAGGTAACCCAGCTTGGAACTTACCAAATTTGAAAGCATCGTTGTTTATGGATTATCAAATTGGGGAGCAATGGTATGCAGGTGCCAATTTATTCTATGTAGGTGAGCGTGATGATTTTTCGTCAACTGCATTAGAAAATGTACCAACAAGCGATTTTCCAGCAGCGTTAATAACCTTAGATGGTTATTTTGATGCCAATGCACATATTGGGTACCGTTATACAGATCAGTGGTCGTTCTTCATAAAAGGAGCAAACCTTTCTAATAACGCATACCAACGTTGGGCTAATTTTCAAGTTCAAGGAATTCAAATTTTAGGAGGAGCTACATATAAGTTCGATTTCTAGAATTTATCATAAAATTTAAAAGATTAGAAACGCCCTTCTCATTTTTGAGAAGGGCGTTTCTATTTAGGTCAATTACTCCATTTTATAGGATTTCAGTATTTTAGAGATTCTGTACAAAGCGCATGTCTATTAGAATACCACATTTTGGAGTTATAAGTATGTTAATGCTTTGTATGCATTTTTACGGATTTGGACAAAATTTGGTAGTGAATCCCAGCTTTGAAAAGTATAGAAATTGCCCAATTAAATTGGGTAATCTTGAAAAGGATGTAATAGATTGGAGTATGCCCACCTTGGGTTCTACAGATTATTTCAATGGTTGCAGTATTGCCATGGGAACGCCAGAGAATTTCAATGGCAAGCAACCTGCAGATTTCGGAGTAGGGTATGTTGGGTTTTACATGTATGCACCCAATGATTACAGAGAATACATTCAAGCAAGATTTAATACAACATTAAAGAAAGGAGAACGCTACGCTATTTCATTTTATGTGAGTTTAGCAGAACGGTCAGATTTTGCTGTTAAGGAATTTGGAATACGATTTACCGAATTTCCTGTTGAAGTTGAGACTACCAAGGTACTATCTGGATTGCATCTTTCTAAGATGAAAGGTGAGGTGTCCGAGAAACTAGAAATATCCTATTCTAAATATTATTCTGATGAAATTAAATGGGTGAAATTGACTACGGAGTTTGAAGCTTCTGGCTCAGAAAACTATATGATCATTGGTAATTTTAAGAACAACAAACGGACACAGAAATATCAAACGAAGAGAAAAATTACCAAAGGTTCTTACTACTATTTAGATATGGTTTCGGTATTGAACGTAAAATCAAAATCTCAAAACTTACAGGTTACAGAATTAAAAGAATATGAATTGGATAGTGTGCACATATTTAAAGATGTCTATTTCAATTCTAACAAGTCTAGAATAAGAGGAAACCACCAGCACGAAATGGAATCGCTGCTTTCATATTTAAAAACGAATTCAAAAATAAATATTCAAATTTTTGGGCATACAGATAGCGTTGGGTCAGATTCTTTTAATAAGCGATTGTCTGTACGGCGAGCAGCAGAAGTTGTTGCCTATTTAACTAAAAATGGAATTCAAGAAAATAGAATTAGTGCTCAAGGCTTTGGCAGTTTAAAACCTATTTCAGCAAACAAAACAAAAGCCGGTAGATTTCTCAACCGGCGTGTAGAATTTATTTTAAGTAAATCAGATTAGTAATCAGAATACTCGGTTGGGTACAATAAATGGCGATCCAATTTATTCATGTTATTTTGATATTTTTCCATAGAAGAAATTTCTTTCCATTTAGGTGATGAACCAAATTGTTCCCATAAAGAATCACGTGTTTGTAAATTTGGGAATGTGGTCATATACATTAAATTTGGCATACGGTCTCCAGAAATAACTTCAGCATAAAAAACGGCATTAAAGCCCAAATTTTTGAATAAAGTTACTTCACCTCCTTCATTGAACATATCTACTTTGTTTTTATAAAGCGCCTCTGTAGGCGATTCATAACTCCTTAATTCATAAACCCTATCTTTTCTTGCGCCTTCAACAGTAGTTGGTTTCATTTTAGGCATATCTGGGAAGGCACGCAGTAAGACTGATTTGATGCGTTCGTAGGGCGGATTTTCAAACTTTGCATTTATATAATTTGCGCCATCGGTTACATGTAATTTATCAAGTGCTAACATTTTTTCAACACTTTCGAATTGAGTAAGTGATGTATACGGTATAAGCACATAGATTTTATCGCTCATTTTATACTTATCGCTACGCACTTTAAACACTCCTATATTTTCAATACCCATTCTTTTTAGGGCAGGCAGGTAAGCACCCTTCAAATAGTCATCGACCATTTTTTCTTGGGTGTCATTTTTTAAGGTGTAAGTTTTTAGTTCGTAGTATTCTTTTTCTTGTGCAATGCTTGAAAAAGAAGTGATTATCGCTAACAAAAGTAATAGCAACGGTAGAGGAAATTTATTCTTCATGTGTTTAGAGTTTTTTTTTCAATGAACAAGTTAATGATAAATTGAGTGAACGTTGTGTTGTTCATTTTTACGGGTAATTTTTCTAGGGCAAATACTTTCTAAAAAGTATCAATTGAGCCTTTCAAATAGGTTGTTTTATTTAGATGTGATTTTTGTTACGGCACTAGAACCACGTTTATGAAGTCTTTGCTTTTTTTTTAATTATTTAATCTACAAAAGCTAATAATTCGCAGTAAAAAAATCATTTTTAACTTTATTGGGTAACATGTTGCTATTCAATTAGAAATCAATTTATCTTTACATAAAACACTACAAAAAATGGATTTGAATTTAGCAGTATTGATAGATGGCGATAATATACCGTCTGCCTATGTAAAAGAAATGATGGAAGAGATTGCTAAATATGGTAACCCTACCATTAAACGTATTTATGGCGATTGGACCAACCCACGTTTAGGGAAATGGAAAAATGTATTGCTTGAAAATGCCATTACACCTATTCAGCAATACGGATATACGCAAGGAAAAAATGCTACCGATTCTGCTATGATAATCGATGCTATGGATGTTTTGTATGCCGGCAAGGTAAACGGATTCTGTATTGTTAGTAGCGATAGTGATTTTACGCGTTTGGCTACACGATTAAGAGAAGCTGGTATGCAGGTGTTTGGAATTGGTGAGCGTAAAACTCCTAATCCGTTCATTGTAGCTTGTGATAAATTCATTTATATAGAAATTCTTAAGGGTAGATCAGAAGAAGAAACTTCAGATGCTACAGATAAAACTCCGGCAGAAAAGAATACGGTCGATAAGATTACGCCTAAAGCATTACGTTTTATTTCAACGACTATAGATGATGTTGCCGATGATGATGGTTGGGCTTTTTTGGGCGATGTTGGTAGCTTATTACAAAAGAAACAACCCAATTTCGATTCTCGTAATTATGGCTTTCAAAAACTGACTCCGCTAATCAATTCCATTCCTCATTTCGAGATTGAAAGAAGAGAAGATTCTAAGGGTCGTAAAAAGTTGATTTACGTAAAAATTAAGGAGAAGGCGAATTCTAAATCCAAAAAGTAAACGGTTTATAAAATATCGTAAAATAGACTTCATTCCATAGTATTAGTTTTTGTATTTTTCAGTACAAATTCTAATACTATGATTCGTACACTTTGGCTTTTATTATTTGTTGTTGTTATTTATTCTTGCAAAGAATCTTCAAAACAAGAACAATCAACCACAACGAAACCTATTGCTGAAGTTTTTGCCGAATTTTACGAGTTTAAGAAAAGCATCAACCCCATAGAAGCTACAAAAGCTGGCTTTTCGGAATATAATGATACGATAGCCAATTATATTTCTAATGACTACATTTTACATCTAAAAGATCGTTACACTTATTTTCTAGAAGAACTAGGTCAATATAATGCTGCTAATGTAAGTGCTGCCGATTATATGAGTATGCGCGTTATGCAGTGGGATTGTACCGTGAAGTTAGAAGGCGTTATGAACCCCATAGTAACGGTTGCTTCTCCAATCTACGATTTACCAAACTTTGAGTTAATGCCACTTTTTCAGATCCAATCTTTGCACTTATATGTTGCCCAGTTGGCAGGTGGTACCAGTGTGCAGCCCTTTAAAAGTATAGAAGATTATAATAATTGGTTAGGTAGGTTAGAAGATTACTTGGTGTTTTTAGATACGTCTATTGAGAAGATGAAAATAGGTATGGACCAAGGTGTCGTACCACCAAAAGTACTGACCTTAAAAATGCTGCCACAGATTCAATCGTTTATTGATGTACCTCTTGAAGAAAATCTTTTCTATCAGCCTATAATGAATTTCCCTGACGGACTGTCTGATGTTGATATGGACATATTACAAAGTAATTATGAAGATTTCATTCAAGAAAAACTGACCCCTAAATATGTAGAATTAAATCAGTTTTTAACCGAAATCTATTTACCTGCCTGTAGAAATACAGACGGATTATTAGACCTGCCAAATGGAAAAGAAACGTATCAATATTTAATAAAACTACATACGACAACAAACATGAATGCTGATGAAATTCATGAATTAGGGCTGTCTGAAGTGGCACGTATTTCTAAAGAAATGGAGGCGGTTAAAAATGAAATTGGGTTTAAAGGAGACTTAAAATCCTTCTTCAATTCGCTGCGGAATAAAAAAGAACTAATGCCTTTTTCTAAACCAGAACAAGTCATTGAAAGTTTTAATGCTATTAATGATCGTATTGCGTTACGTATAGATTCTTTGTTTGCGTTAACGCCAAAAGCTGGTTTCAACGTGCGTAGAACAGAAGCATTTAGAGAAGCGTCGGCAAGTGCAGAATATGTGCCGGGTTCAAAAGATGGGTCAAGAGCGGGAATTTTCTATGTTCCTATACCTGATGTAAAGAGTTATAACATGGTGCATGATGAAGCTTTGTTTTTACATGAAGCCATACCTGGGCATCACTTTCAATTAAGTTTACAACAAGAGAATAACAATCTTCCAGAGTTTTTGCATCCAGAGAGTATGGGTGTATTTGTGGAAGGATGGGCGTTATATGCAGAATCTTTAGGAAAGGAATTGGGAATTTACATAGATCTATACCAATATTTTGGAATGTTGAGTATGGAGATGCATAGAGCAATTCGTTTAGTAGTGGACACAGGTATTCATGCAAAAGGATGGAGCAGAGAAAAAGCGATTCAGTATTCTTTAGACAATGAGGCTGAATCTGAGGAAAGTATTATTGCTGAAATAGAACGTTATATGGCAACCCCAGGTCAAGCGCTATCGTATAAAATTGGTCAATTGAAAATTCGCGAACTAAGAACGAAGGCGGAAGAAGCCTTAGGCGATAAATTTAATATTAGAGAATTTCATAGTCAAATTTTAGACTCAGGTAGTTTACCTTTGGTACTATTAGAAGAAAAAATAACAAATTGGATAGTAGCGAAAAATAAATTGTAGTAGTAAAAAACTTACAATTTTTAAAATATTTATAAAATAGCATCGTTACTAATGCATATAAAACAATACTTTATAGAATGAGCACTAACCATGTTTTGATAAAAATTGTCTTATTTACAAATGTTCTATTCATGAATACATTTATTGAAAATAGTTCGATAAATTCATCATATGATGTTGTAGAACAGGAGCAAATAAAAGATAAAAATCCAATTTTGGGTGTTTGGGAGTTTTTAATGCCAGATGCTGATGCACCTTATAGAAAGGGGCGTATTTTTATTTCAAAACCAAATGGTGTCTACCAAGTTGTAATTAGCTTAAAAACGGGTTCACTAAACGGTCAAGATGTTAAGGTTGATGATAATCGCATCAATTTTAATATTAATATAGAAGGTATAGAACGTACCTCTTTTGTTCTTGAGGTAAAAGATGATAAAATGATTGGTGAATTTTATTCTGATAGTAGCTCAAGCGAATTTTTAGCAAAACGACAATTGCCTTTAGAATAAAGATTTAAATCTTTCCAAAAAAATACTTAGTTTTCAGTAATTATTTAAAAAGGCACTTATAGCCTTATTTGACGATTTTACTAACTAACTATTTTTGTTTTGAAAAAACTACTTCCAATACTACTCGTGTTATTATCTGGTTGCGAACTCATGAAAGAGAAAGTTGACCTTGTAATAGTAAATGCCAAAGTCTATACTGTAGATAATTCCTTTTCTGAAGCTCAAGCTTTTGCCGTACAGGATGGTAAATTTATAGCTGTTGGTACTACCGAAGAAATTCGTGATATATATACTTCTGATCAACTAATTGATGCAGATGGTAGAGCTATTACTCCCGGTTTAATAGATGCACATTGCCATTTTTACGGATTAGGGCTTACCCAGCAAATAGTAGATTTAGTAGGGACTACAAGTTTTGAAGAGGTTTTGGAGCGCGTTAGAGCTTTTCATACTGCCAACCCAAAGTCTTTTGTTAGAGGTAGAGGTTGGGATCAGAATGATTGGGAAGTAAAAGAATTTCCGACAAAAGCGCAATTAGATACTATTTTTCCTGATATACCGGTAGCTTTAGAACGTGTAGACGGTCATGCTTATTTGGTAAACCAAAAGGCTTTAGATATGGCTGGTATCGACTGGAGTACTAAGGTTGAAGGTGGTGAAATCGTAAAAAAATGGGAAAATGGCTATTCTGGTATTACAGGAATTTTAGTTGATAACCCAATGGCGCTTATAGATAGTGTTATGCCGTCGCCAACATTGGAAGACAAAATTAAGGCGTTGAAAGATGCAGAAAGAATAAGCTTAAACCACGGACTAACAACTGTAAATGATGCAGGATTAGATAGAAGTACTATTGAGCTTATAGATAGCTTGCAGCAGGCAGGTGAATTATCTATTAGAATATATGCCATGGTAAGCAACAATAAAGAAGATGTAGATTACTTCATAAATAAAGGACCTATTAAAACAGACCGATTAAACGTGCGATCTATTAAAGTGTATGGCGACGGAGCATTAGGTTCTAGAGGAGCTGCTTTAAGAGAAGAATACAGTGATCTGCCTGAGCATTTCGGAGCAATGATTACTCCCGTTGCAGATATTGAGGCTTTAGCTCAAAAACTAGCAAATTCAGAATATCAAATGAATACCCACGCCATTGGTGACTCTGCAAATATTGCGGTATTAAGAGCTTATAAAAAAGTGCTAAAAGGTAAATCTGATAGACGATGGAAAATTGAGCATGCGCAAGTTTTGACAGAAAGCGATTTCGATTATTTTGAGGATGGTATTATTCCGTCAGTACAACCTACACACGCAACTAGTGATATGTATTGGGCAGAAGATCGTTTAGGGGAGAGAGTAAAAGGAGCCTATGCTTATAAAACGTTATTGAATAAAGCAGGTACAATTGCATTAGGAACTGATTTTCCTGTGGAAGATGTGAGTCCGTTTTTGACATTCTATGCAGCAGTAGCAAGACAAGATACAAGCGGGTACCCAAAAGGAGGTTTTCAAATGGAGGAAGCTTTGTCTAGAGAGGAAACCTTAAAAGGAATGACGATTTGGGCAGCATACTCTAATTTTGAAGAAGATGAAAAAGGGAGTATAGAGCCAGGAAAGGTCGCAGATTTTGTTATTTATGATAAAGATATGATGACGGTACCTGTATCTGAGATTCCTACCATTCGCGCTGAGCAGACTTTTGTAAATGGTATAGTTCGATAACAGAAAAAGTTCAAAAAAAAGCCTCGGTCATTGACCGAGGCTTTTTTAATATATTGTATTTCTAATTACATAGTAATTGGAACAGCAACTCTTGTTTTGTCCCAACCCATTACTAGTTGAGTACCACCGTTAGCTTCTTTGAAAGCGATTGAAAATTCTTCAAGCGACGCCGCATCAGAACCGTTAGGTACTGTTACGCGTGCAACATCAGAAGCTTCATCGTAGAAATAAGAACCCCATTGGTTCAAGTTTGTATTCAAAATAACTGTCCACTCATCTGCACCAGGTATTGTGAATAAAGAATACGTTCCAGCTTTAACATCTTTACCGCCGAATTTTACATCTTTATAAAATGTAATTTCAGGAGCTTCGTTCGCACCCGTTCTCCATACTTTTCCTGTTGGAGCTAATTCTTCCATAGAACGACCTTTCAATTGTGGTCTTCCGTAAATAATACGTACTGCCTTTTCAGATACTTTGTAGTCTGTAGGGTAAGCAGCCATATCCATTGGGCTTTTGTCTATTCCAGAAAATTCTTGAGCAGATACTGTTGAGGTTAAAACTAGAGCCAACATTAATGTAGCTAGTGTAAATACTTTTTTCATAATCATTTGTTTTGGTTTTCTAGGTCATAAAACTAAGCAGTTCCTTACAGTACTGTTAATAAAAAGAAGTTAAATTTTTGATTGTTACATTTCATTACGTTTTAAACATGTTTTAAAGGCGGTATATGTCAAATAGAACTTAAAATGTATTTTATAGTTACAATTTGTAATCATAATTTATATATGTGTTTGTTAATTGAAACAATAAATTGATATTTGTATTCGAAATGATATAATTATTAGATTATGTGTGGAATAGTATGTGCATTTGATGTTAAGGAAAGTACTGAAGTACTTAGACCTCAACTTTTAGAAATGTCGAAGAAAATTAGACATAGAGGTCCAGATTGGAGTGGTATCTATGCAGATGATAAAGCCATCTTGGCGCATGAGCGTTTGGCTATTGTAGATCCAGCTTCTGGAAAACAACCATTATTGAGTCCTAATGGTAAATTGATATTAGCGGCAAATGGTGAAATATATAATCATAGAGAGTTACGTAAGCAATTTGAAGGTAAATACGATTTTCAAACAGAGTCTGACTGTGAAGTAATTTTGGCTTTGTATCAAGAAAAGGGTGTTAATTTCTTAGATGAATTGAACGGTATTTTCGGTTTCACTATTTATGATGCTGAGAAAGATGAATATTTTGTTGCTCGTGACCACATGGGTATTATTCCATTATACATGGGATGGGATAAAAACGGAACGTTCTATGTAGCTTCAGAATTGAAAGCACTAGAAGGTACGTGTACTAAAATAGAATTATTTCCTCCAGGACATTATTTACATAGTTCTGACGGAGAAATAAAAAAATGGTACTCTAGAGATTGGATGGAGTATGATGCAGTTAAAGATAATGCAACAAGCATACAAGAAGTTAAAGAAGCTTTAGAGGCTGCTGTTCATAGACAGTTGATGTCTGATGTGCCTTACGGTGTTTTGTTGTCAGGTGGTTTAGATTCATCAGTAACTTCTGCTATTGCCAAAAAATACGCTCAGAAAAGAATTGAAAGTGGCGATACGGTTGATGCTTGGTATCCACAATTGCACTCTTTCTCTGTAGGTTTAGAGGGGTCACCAGATTTGGCAGCTGCAAAAAAGGTTGCTGATCATATTGGTACCGTACACCACGAAATTAAATTTACCATTCAAGAAGGTTTAGATGCTATAAAAGATGTTATTTATAACATAGAAACTTATGATATTACTACCATTCGTTCTTCTACGCCAATGTATTTAATGGCTCGTGTTATTAAGTCCATGGGTATAAAAATGGTATTATCTGGTGAAGGTGCAGATGAGTTATTTGGAGGTTACTTATACTTTCATAAAGCACCTAATGCGCAAGAGTTTCATGAAGAGACGGTACGTAAATTAGATAAGTTACATATGTATGATTGTTTAAGAGCTAATAAGAGTTTAGCTGCTTGGGGAATTGAAGGTCGTGTGCCATTCTTAGATAAAGAATTTATGGACGTAGCTATGCGTATAAACCCACAAGATAAAATGATCAACGGCGAGCGCATGGAGAAATGGGTTGTTCGTAAGGCATTTGAAGATATGATTCCTGAAAGTGTTGCATGGAGACAAAAAGAACAGTTTAGTGATGGCGTTGGTTACAGCTGGATTGATACCTTAAAAGAATTGGTTGATAAAGAAGTAACTGATGAGCAAATAGAGAACGCGGCATTCCGTTTCCCTATCAATACACCATTAAATAAAGAAGAGTATTACTATAGAACGATTTTTGAAGGACATTTTCCTAGTGATGCTGCAGCCTTAAGTGTACCGCAAGAAGCAAGTGTAGCTTGTAGCACGGCGACGGCTTTAGAATGGGACGAGGCATTTAAAAACATGAATGACCCTTCTGGTAGAGCAATAGCTAACGTGCACAGTGAAGCATACGTTAAACAATAGGGTTTGAATTAGTCATTATATCTATTGTCAAAACCCCGTCTATTTTGTAGACGGGGTTTGCTTTTTTATAAAAATGAAGTAGACTATAAGTCGTTTATCATTTTCTTCAATTTCTCTTTTGACTCTCCGGTTTTTTCTTGGATTCTTCCTAATAGCTCATCAGATTTTCCTTCAGCGTAGGTTAGGTCATCATCTGTTAAGTCAGCATATTGTTGCTTAAGCTTCCCTTTTGCTATATTCCATTTTCCTTTAAATTGTTCCTCATTCATGATGTATTGTTTTAAGATTATATAGCTAAGTTAAAAGCCATATGTAAAGGAAATCTTAATATTTTCTTGATTTGATTGATATCGCACACATCGGTTTTAATCCCGTTAATTTTGGTTTTAAAATGTTAACATTATGCTGTGAATAATGCAATTTTTAGTGGAGGTACTAAGTTTATTTATATTTTACAAGGCATGCATTTTATTACTTATTCCGCTTTCGCGCTTCAATTTAGGGGTGTATTCTAAAATATGCTGCTTTTTAGGGGTTGAGGGCTAATTTTCCACAATTATTGTTGATAACTTGCTTTTGTGTAATAGCTAGAAAGGCTATATTTCACGGGGTATTGCGTATATTTGTAAGATTGCAAAATTTGAAGTAAAACAACCATAATTTTATGAGCGAAGAAGCAAATAAGAAAAATTATTCGGCAGATAGTATTCAGGCCTTAGAGGGTATGGAGCATGTACGTATGCGTCCATCCATGTATATTGGTGATGTTGGGGTCCGTGGTTTGCACCATTTGGTATATGAAGTAGTAGATAACTCTATTGATGAGGCTATGGGTGGTCATTGCGACACCATTAGTGTAATCATTAATGAAGATAATTCAATAACCACTAAAGATAACGGTAGGGGTATACCTGTAGATCTTCACAAAAAAGAAGGTGTATCTGCATTACAGGTTGTAATGACCAAAATTGGTGCCGGAGGTAAGTTCGATAAAGATTCTTACAAAGTTTCTGGAGGTCTTCACGGTGTGGGTGTATCTTGTGTTAATGCACTTTCAGATCATTTGTCTGCAAAGGTATTTAAGGAAGGTGTTATTTGGCAGCAAGAATACTCTAGAGGTAAGGCTTTGTATCCTGTTAAAAGAATAGGAGAGACTACAGAAAGAGGTACAGAGGTGACTTTTCACCCAGATGATACTATATTCACTCAAACTATAGAATATAGCTACGAGACTTTAGCGAACAGAATGCGTGAACTTTCATTCTTGAATAAAGGTGTTACTATCAGTATTACTGATAAGCGCCAGAAAGATGAAAAAGGCGAATACGTTAGTGAAACCTTTGTTTCTACTGAAGGTCTTAAAGAGTTTGTTAAGTTTTTAGATGGTAACCGTGAGTCTTTGATCAAAGACGTTATTTCTATGGAAGGGGAGAAAAATGACATCCCTGTAGAAGTAGCTATGATTTATAATACTAGTTACACAGAGAATCTTCATTCCTATGTAAATAATATTAATACACACGAAGGTGGTACGCATTTATCTGGATTTAGAAGAGGTTTAACTTCTACTTTAAAGAAATATGCAGATGCTTCTGGAATGTTAGATAAGTTGAAGTTTGAAATTCAAGGAGATGATTTCCGTGAAGGTCTAACGGCAATTGTATCTGTTAAAGTTGCTGAACCTCAATTTGAAGGTCAGACCAAAACAAAATTAGGTAACCGTGAGGTTTCTGCAGCAGTAAGTCAGGCAGTGTCTGAAATGCTGACAAATTATTTAGAAGAGCACCCAGACGATGCTAAAACAATTGTTCAGAAAGTAATTCTTGCAGCGCAGGCTAGACATGCAGCTTCTAAAGCTCGTGAAATGGTTCAGCGTAAGAATGTAATGAGTGGTGGTGGTTTACCTGGTAAATTATCAGATTGTTCAGAACAAGATCCTGAAAAATGTGAAATATTCCTTGTCGAGGGAGATTCGGCGGGTGGAACTGCAAAAATGGGTCGTGATCGTAATTTTCAAGCTATTCTGCCTTTAAGAGGTAAGATTTTGAACGTTGAAAAAGCCATGCAACACAAGGTTTTTGAAAATGAAGAAATCAAAAATATGTACACTGCTTTAGGTGTAACTATTGGTACCGAAGAAGATAGTAAAGCATTGAACCTTTCTAAATTAAGATATCACAAGGTAGTCATCATGTGTGATGCCGATGTCGATGGTAGTCATATTGAAACACTTATTTTAACCTTTTTCTTCCGTTACATGAAAGAGTTGGTAGAGCAAGGGCATATTTATATTGCTACTCCGCCTTTATATTTAGTGAAAAAAGGACAGAAAAAACAATACGCTTGGAGTGATAAAGAGCGTGATGAAATTGCTGATAGCTACAGTGGTGGTGTTAGTATTCAACGATACAAAGGTCTTGGGGAGATGAATGCATCTCAATTGTGGGATACTACAATGAACCCTGACTTTAGAACACTACGTCAAATACAAATTGATAATCCGACAGAATCGGATCGTGTTTTCTCAATGCTTATGGGTGATGAAGTGCCACCAAGAAGAGAATTTATTGAGAAAAATGCTGTTTATGCAAACATTGACACATAGAAAATACCACTTACACAACAAAAACCTGCGCCTACAGCGCAGGTTTTTTAGTTTTAGGTAAAATTAGAAATATGAAAAATTTACTTACTTCCATTTTTGTTGGTACGTGCTTAACTGCTTCTGCTCAAGCAGATTTCAATAATGTGCTTTCAGCAGGTGTTGAAGATGCAGAAACGTTTACAACAGATTACATGGCTCCGCTTTCTGAAAGTGTAGTTTATAGCATGTCTACAGGTTGGTATAATACCGCTGATGCAAAACCGCTAGGAGGTTTTGAAATTTCTATCATTGGTAATATTACCGGATTTAAGAATAAAGAAGATAAGAAGACTTTTATCTTAGACCCTAATGATTATCAGAATTTAGATTTTGTAGATAACCCTGGTGTAGCAAGACAGGTTTCAACTGCATTAGGCGATATTTCTGGTACAGAAGTATTTGTTGAGGGAGAAGTTTTGGGTGTTACCGTACGTGAGACTTTTGAACTGCCATCAGGTTTATCTGGAGAAGATATTGATTTTGTTCCTTCAGGATATGTGCAAGCAAGTGTAGGGTTGATTAAAGGGACTGAGGTTAAGGCAAGATTTCTTCCGAAAATAGAATATGAAGATGCTTCTATTGGTTTGTTCGGTTTAGGTATACAACATGATTTTACCAAATTATTACCGGCAGATAAAATTTTACCTGTGGCTATTTCAGCGGTTATTGGGTATACCAATATTAGCGGCGATTATGACTTGGCCAATGCTGATTTAATAGATGGTGAAAATCAAAGAATAGAAGCAGAAATTAGCAGTTGGGCATTTGGTGCTGTAGTTTCTACAAAACTGCCTATCATTAATTTTTATGGAGGGGTAAATTACATTACTGGTAAATCGGTAACAGATGTATTAGGTACTTACAGAGTAACAAGTGGCCCTTTTGCTTCTGAAACATATGAGGATCCTTTTTCTATTACGAAGAAGGTTAATGGAGTTACGGGTACTTTAGGTACGAAACTTAAATTAGGTTTCTTTAGACTGAATGCAGAATATAACTTAGGAGAATTCAATACCGCTACTGTTGGTATTAATTTCGGATTCAGATAAATAAAACTTACATAATTAAAAAGGTTCGATAGAATTATCTCTAATTCGTCGAACCTTTTTTTTGTGCTTTAAATAAGCGTAGGTAATTGTAATAAAAATCTTTTCAATTGCTTAGGGCGAACAGCAATGGGTATAAAAAAGACTGCCCAGATCCCTCCGGACAGCCTTTTTCCCATGGCCCTGTTAAAATCGTTTATTCCCTTATTGCCAATGTAGCACCATCTTTCTTCTGTAGGTAAAAACCATCATCAGTAGATTTGATAGTGATAATATTGTTGGGTTTGCCGTCAAGACCTTTATACTCAACTGTATAAATGTCATCTTGTTTGGACCAATTGAAATCTGTTTTTAGGGTAGTAGTAGAACCGTCAATTTCATGATATCTTCCTAAGAAAACATCATTAAAAATCCATTCTTTTCGAACAGTTTGTTTTGAAGAATTTTCGGTTACAATTAATTCAGATTGCGACCATATTCCGATAATAGGATCATTGTTTTGTTCGATCCTAGAACAGTTCGCAAGAAACACTATGGCGCATATCGCCAACAAAGAGAGGAACTTCTTAGTCATAAGTAGGTTAATTTAATTTTGGATTTGGGATCCACAGTATTTAACGTGACTAATATTGGGTTATTACTTTAATTCGATGTATGGTAACTAATTCACGATATCTTCGTTAAAGCGCAATTTTTTTTAACAAAACCTGCATTTTATCGATGTTTTTAAAGGCTTTGTGAGCTAATTAAATCAATAGGTGAATAGCATATTTTGTCAATAAATACCTATTTTTGGAGTGGAAATTCAATAAACATAAGGTGGGTGTTCCATTTTATATATAATAATTCATAAAATAGAAATAAATGAAAGTTACAGTTGTAGGTGCTGGTGCAGTAGGTGCTAGTTGTGCAGAATACATTGCCATTAAAGATTTTGCTTCAGAAGTGGTTATTTTGGATATTAAGGAAGGTTATGCAGAAGGTAAAGCTATGGATTTGATGCAAACTGCATCATTGATGGGCTTTGATACTAAGATTTCGGGTAGTACAAATGACTATGCTAAAACTGCTGATAGCCATATTGCTGTAATTACTTCTGGTATTCCAAGAAAACCAGGAATGACTAGAGAAGAATTAATAGGTATTAATGCTGGTATTGTAAAAACAGTTTCAAGCAACCTTTTAAAGCATTCTCCAAATGTTATCATTATTGTTGTTAGTAACCCTATGGATACGATGACGTACTTGGTACACAAAACTACTGGCATTCCAAAAAATAGAATTATTGGTATGGGTGGTGCTTTAGATAGCGCTCGTTTCAAGTATCGTTTAGCAGAAGCTATGGAAGCTCCTATTTCTGATATCGACGGTATGGTAATAGGTGGTCATAGTGATACTGGTATGGTGCCATTAACATCTCACGCAACTAGAAACAGTATTCGTGTTTCAGAATTTTTATCTGCAGATAGATTACAACAAGTTGCTGATGACACGAAAGTTGGTGGTGCAACATTAACTAAATTGTTAGGTACAAGCGCATGGTATGCTCCAGGTGCAGCAGTATCTTCTATGGTACAGGCAATTGCTTGTGATCAGAAAAAAATGTTTCCATGTTCAACTATGTTAGATGGTGAATACGGATTGAATGATATCTGTATTGGTGTACCAGTAATATTAGGAAAAGACGGTATCGAAAAGATTATCGATATTCCTTTAAGTGATGCTGAAAAAGCAAAAATGAAAGAAAGTGCCGCTGGTGTAACTAAAACTAATGGTCTTTTAGAGTTGTAGTTTATAAACTCTTAAACATAAAACAAAGCCTTTATAGTCTAACTATAAAGGCTTTGTTAATATAATAAGGTATACTTTAGAAATATATATTGTAGAAAATATACTACCTAGAATAATCTTTCTTTTTATATTTGCCGCATGAATGCAAAATGGTGCGTAAGTACTTTATTTATTATTCTAGCCTTATTCGGGCTAAGTCAAGAGCAAAAGAAGGCTTCTAATCAGCAAATTTTATTACAATTTGCAGATGTAGAATTAGCTTCAGGTACTGCTCATGATGATGTTTTGGCTGTTATCACCAAGAAATTAGAAGTTTTAGGTGTTGATGCTATTGAAATAGTAGAAAATGACGGTACACAATTAAGTATTCGTTATTATAGTGATGTTGATGCCCTTAGTGTTAAAGAGTTTCTTTCTCAAGAAAATCATCAGTCAATATTGAATGAAGAAGAGTTTCCTTCCGATTCTCCAAAAAAAGAACTTCCTGAGACTTATAATTTAGTAGTATCCGATCTTCATCAGCAAGCTGATGATGGCATTACTTTAAACGCAACGCTGGTTGTACCTCAGAAGCAAGTTGATAAAACTTTTTCTTATCCGGTGGTTTTACCATTTAGCGAAACCATAGTTTTTGAGCAAGATGCAATAGTAGATACAGCATTTAAAATAAATAGAACTATTGCAATAGCAATAGAAAACTCTTCACGAACAATACCAGAAGTAAGGGCAGGACCTTATGTTTATGGGAATAGTTAATTCCATTCAAAAATATTTCTAAGCAACGTAATTATTTTACGTAAAAGTTATTTGCCTTAGATTTTAAAAATATTCAAAATAATAATCAACATAAATTAAATTATTACAAATGCAAAACAAGGGACTTATAAAGCTTTTTGCTTTATTATTTGGGTTAGTTAGTATTTACCAGCTATCCTATACTTTCGTAACTAGTAAAGTAGAAAAAGAAGCGAATAAATTCGCGGTTAGCCGTATTTCTGAATCAGAAGAAGGTTACGTAGCAAAAAGAGAAGTTGCAGCAGCAAGCTATCTTGATTCTATTGGTAGCGATCCTGTTTTTGGTTATACCAATTACAATGAGGCTAAAAAGAAAGAACTTAATAAAGGTCTTGACCTTAAAGGTGGTATCAACGTTACTTTGCAAATCTCTATTAAGGATATCCTTAAAGGATTAGCAAACAATACAAAAAGTCCAGTTTTCAACAAGGCTTTAGCTGATGCAGATGCTGCTTCTAAAAATAGTGATGATACATATATCGATTTGTTTTTTGAAGCTTTCGATAAGATAAAAGGGGAGACGAAATTGGCTTCACCAGATATCTTCGCTAATAAAGGGCTTAGTGATGAAATCAATTTTCAAATGTCCGATGATGAGGTTAAGCCTATCATCCATAGAAAAATTGATGAATCTATTGTTTCTGCTTTTGAAGTATTAAGAGAACGTATTGATGGTTTTGGTGTAACACAACCAAACATTCAAAGAGAAGGTAACTCTGGTCGTATTCTAGTTGAATTGCCAGGTGCTAGAGATATTGCTCGTGCACAAGATTTATTATCAAGTACTGCTCAATTAGAATTTTGGGAAACGTACAAGCAAAGCAATACAAGCTTTAGCACATTCCTTATTCAAGCGAATGAGAAATTAAAAACGATTGTAGAGGTTAAGCAACCAGAACAAATTAAAGAAGAGTCTGAATTAGATTCTTTATTATCTGATGTATCTGCTGATTCTTTAGACCTAGCTACACAGGTAAATCCTTTATACGAATTATTGATTCCTGCTAACCCAGGCAGCAACGCAATGTTTCGTGCTGCAATTAAAGATACTGCTACTATTGGTTCTTACCTAAGAATGCCAGAAATCAGAAGGTTATTACCTGCTGATATTCAGTTCACAAAATTTGTATGGGAAAGACCTTCTGCGGAAGAAACTGAAGTGATTGATTTATACGCGTTAAAATCTAACCGTGACGGTACCCCAAGAATTAGTGGTGATGTAGTAAGTGATGCTAGAGCAGATTTTGATCAGTTCAGCAAGCCTGCTGTTTCTATGACCATGAATACAAAAGGTGCTAAAGAGTGGGAAAAATTAACTGGTGATGCTTATACTAACCAGACTGGTATTGCTATTGTTTTAGATAATAAAGTATATACTGCTCCTGGTGTTTCTTCAGGTCCTATATCTGGTGGTCGTTCAGAAATTACGGGTGACTTTACAGTAAACGAAACTAAAGATATCTCTAACGTACTTAGAGCTGGTAAACTACCTGCTTCTGCAGAAATCATTCAATCAGAAATTGTTGGTCCTTCATTAGGTCAAGAAGCTATTGATAGTGGTTTTATGTCATTCTTAATTGCTTTTGTAATTGTTCTTTTATGGATGATTGGTTATTACGGTAAAGCAGGTGTATTTGCTGATATCGCTTTAATGTTGAACATCTTATTAATATTCGGTGTCCTAACTAGTTTAAATGCGGTGTTAACATTACCTGGTATTGCTGGAATCGTTTTAACGCTAGGTATGTCGGTTGATGCCAACGTACTGATTTTTGAACGTATTAAAGAAGAATTAGCGAAAGGTAAAGGCAAAAGCCAAGCTGTAGCTGACGGTTTTGGTAATGCGCTGTCTTCTATTTTAGATGCGAACATTACTACTGGTTTAACCGCAATTATCTTATTCATATTTGGTTCTGGTCCTATTAAAGGTTTCGCAACTACATTAATTATAGGTATTGTAACATCTTTATTTACTGCGATATTTATTACTCGTTTGTTAATTGACTGGTATATTAGTGGAAAAGGTAGAAGCTTAGATTTCTCAACAGGAATCACGAAAAATCTTTTCAAAGGAATCAATGTCGATTTCTTGGCGAAAAGAAAGATTGCTTACGTAATATCTGGAATTTTAATAGCAATTGGTTTATTCTCATTGTTGGCAGGACCAGGATTGCAAAAAGGTGTAGATTTTATAGGTGGTCGTTCGTACACAGTGCGTTTTGAGCATCCTGTAAATCCTTCTGAAATAACATCAGAATTGAATACTGTATTTGGTAGCGGAACAAATGTGAAAACATACGGTGAGTCTAATCAAGTAAAAATTACGACTCCTTATAAAGTAGATGTAGAAGGTATTGAAGTAGATACTGAAATTCAAGACAAACTATATGCTTCGCTTCAAAAATACTTACCAGATGGTTTTAGTAAAGAAGCTTTTGTATTAGGTGGTGTTGATGAAGAGGCAGTTGGTATTTTAGCATCTGTAAAGGTTGGACCAACGATTGCAGATGATATTCAGAAAAATGCATTCTTGGCAATTTTAGGTTCATTGCTTGTAGTTTTCCTTTATATCTTAATTAGATTTAGAAGATGGCAATTTTCATTGGGTGCTGTTACTGCAGTATTCCATGATGTATTGATTGTGCTTGGTGTATTTTCAATATTAGGTAAACTAATGCCTTTTAGCATGGAAATTGATCAAGCATTTATTGCTGCGATTTTGACAGTAATTGGTTACTCGTTGAATGATACCGTGGTAGTATTTGACCGTATTCGAGAGACTTTGGCAGAACGCGGCTGGAAAGGTGGTTCTAACATTAACTACGCTATCAATAGTACGTTAAGTAGAACATTGAATACTTCGTTAACTACTTTGGTAGTATTATTGGCAATCTTCATTTTTGGAGGTGAGTCATTAAGAGGATTCATGTTTGCCATGATCGTTGGTGTTGTTGTGGGTACATACTCATCTGTATTTATTGCAACTCCTGTAATGTTTGATGCATTGAGTAAGAAAGTTACTTCTGGTGAAGCGGAAGTGAAAATTGAAGAGTAGATAATATAACTAACTCAAATAGAAAAAGCCGTTCAGAAATGAACGGCTTTTTTGTTTCTTAAGGTTTCCTGTTATTTTATAATACCTGATGAACCATTTTTACTGGGTATAAGGTCTAAAATTCGTTCGGGTTTTAGACCTTTTTCTTTTCTATGAGAAACGAATATTATTGCAGTTTCTGTTTCATTCGCAAATTTGTTGACTAGCGAAACTAGAAGCGATGCAGCGTCATCGTCCATACCTGCGGTGGGCTCATCAAGAATTAGAATTGGTGGTCTTTTGACCATGGCACGCGCTGTCATGACCAATCGTTGCTGACCTGTTGAAAGGGCATTGAAATACGTATTTTTAATAGGATACATATTTAATATGTGTAGCCATTGTTTAACAATCCTCTTTTGTAGCTCTGTTGGGATGGTATAAAGCCCTACGGAATCATTTAAACCAGAAATAAGCATATGCTCTACAGAATGTCTACCATTGAACTTAAGTGTCATTGCAGGGGTGTAATAGCCTATTTTCTGTTTTATATCCCAAACGCTCTCACCGCTTCCTTTTTTGTTCCTGAATAAATAAATTTCTTGACCGTATGCTTTAGGGTTGTCTCCAAATATCATGGAGAGCATAGTTGATTTACCGCTTCCGTTGGCGCCCGATAATTGCCAAAAATCGCCCTTTTTTACTGTCCAGTTAATAGCATTTAATATTTTTTTACTTCCGTAGGATATGCTGACGTTTTTAAAATGGATTAGTGGAGATTCAATATTTGAGAATTTTGTGATAGATTGCGGAATACCAACTGCATTAAAAGCACTATCGATTTCGTTATCATTTAACGGTGTATTCTCTGTGATGGAGAACATACTTTTATCCAATCTTCCGTAATAATTTATGAACGATAGCGTGTCTGACTTGCGACTTGCTAACTGAATAAATGAAATATGTTTTGAGTGATCTTTAAGTATCGTTTTTAATTCTTCTTGAAAGGCGATATCTAAATTATCAAAAGGATTATCTAGAATAATATAATCTGGTTTTTTGTTCAGTAAGTAATGAAGTAGCGCTCTTTTTTGCTCTCCACTAGACATAGTTTCTAACGCTTGATGCTCAGTACTGATAATTTTTTTATCGTGCTTATCTTCCTTATCAATTAATTTTTCTAATGTGAAAGGAGAAAATAATCTTCCAATTTTATTGTCAAACTCTTGAAGTTCTTGTGGTATTTTTCCTTTTTCAAAATCCTTTAAGAAGCCTTTTTTATCAGAATTGTTGTCTAAGTAAATTACCCAATGTTTCATAATGCATTTATTCTAAAAATATGAACTGTATTGTTGTGGTAAGTGGTTGTAAAATCTAAAAACATACCATTTTTTAATGCTGTTTTTTGCGAAGGAATATTGTCAACTTGTATGATGGATATTAAACTGGTTGCCCATTCCTTTGTAAAAGCTACTTGCTTACATTTTTGGGCTGCTTCAAACGCAAAACCTTGTCGCCAGTACTTTGGTAGTATAGAATACCCTATTTCTAATTCTTTTTTACCATCTACTTCTTGAACTAATAGACCGCATAAACCCACTAAAGTATTAGTGCCTTTTATGTACAATGCATTCATACCGCCCAAGTTGTTATTGTAGCGCTCGAATATTCTGTCGAATTGTTGTTGGCAGGCTTCTTTTGGGTCTTTTGGTAATCCTGACCAGAATTGACTACTTAAAGGTTCTTCATGAAAAGGTAGCCAGTTTTCAAAATCTGATGGCTGTACTTCTTTGAAAAGTAAGCGTTCAGATTTTTCATTGAATAATATGTGTGCTGGCATTATGTTGCTATAAAATAAGAAAAGGCAAGTCTCTATTTTCTGCTAAAGCTAATGCTGTCACCAATAGATAATCCTAATTCTTGTGCTAAACCCCCATTGATTTCAAGAACATATTTAATAGGAACTTGAGATGTTAACCCAGACTCATTAAGTGGTTGTGCATTTTCTTGAAAACTAGCAATTCTTAAATCTTCTTTTATGTAAATAATATCTAAGGGAAACTCTGTATTCTTCATGTAAAAAGAATGCACTCTCTCATCAGGGAAAATAAATAACATCCCTTGATTACTATCCATACCCTTTCGGTACATAAGTCCGGTTTGGGTCTCGTAATCAGTTTCTGCAAACTCAATATTGAATTTGGTTTTTAAGGTGTCACTTGAATTTAAAAAGATAGATAAGTCTCCTTCATGAGTAAAATCTATACTTTGCGTGGCTATAGTTTTTTTTGACTCTGTTTTACAAGAAAAAAGTAGCAGTGCTATAACCATTAAAATAACTGAACTCTTATGTATTGTCTTCAATATTATGCAGTTTTAGTTTTTTTGAACATAAAGTATAGTCCAATTAAAATAAAAGGAATACTCAACCATTGACCGGTTGAAAGTAGCCCTAAAGATTCTTCGAATCCGCCTTGGCTTTTCTTTACGAATTCAACTAAGAAACGAACGGTCCATAATAACACAAAAAACAATCCAAATAAGTAACCTGGTTTATTCTTTTTATCAGTTTTCCAGTAAAGGAAGTATAGTAGAACGAATATTAAAAGGTAGCCTATACCTTCGTATAATTGTGCTGGATGACGGTACGGTATCTCAGCAAGATATTGAGAAAATTGCGGATTATTCTCAATTGCAGCATATGCTGCATTCAAAGTTTTTTCTTGGGTAATGCCTAATGCTTTTGATGGGTGTAAGTCGTCTGAGTCACGAATAAATTTAGTAGCGAATATGAAATTCTCATCTACTATTTTCCCATTAATTTCAGAATTGAAAAAGTTGCCTAATCGTACACAAAAACAACCAATAGCAACAGGTATGACCATTCTGTCAAATATCCAGAGCATTTTAAATTCAGGGAATTTTCTAGTGTATAAATAAGTACCTATGATAATACCAATTGTAGCACCGTGACTAGCTAAACCGGCAAATCCTGTAAATTCATAGCCGTCTATTAAACCAAATAATAGACTGCCAGAAGCACTTTCGCGAACAGGAATTAATATTTCTACAAGGTGATTAGAGTAGTATGCCCAATCATAAAAAAATACATGACCTAATCTTGCACCTAGCATGGTGCTTAAAACCGTGTAAATGAATAGGGAGTCTAGTTGCTCTACAGATTTTTTCTCGTTAAGGAATATCTTTTTCATTATAAACCAACCTAAAGCAAAGGCGGTGATCCAAAGAAGATTGTAGTACTTTATTTGTATGAATCCAATGTTGAAAAGAGTCTCATTCGGATTCCAAGTAATTCCTAAGAAATGCATGTGTTGAATTTTGAAAGGCTAAGATAATAAAATAGAAATCTACCTAGGTCTTAGATTGTGGAAATCGGTTTTGTTATTAGCTAAAAGAAGGAGTTCAGAAGGGAAAAATAGATGTGAATTGAGAATTGAGAAAAAATTGAAAGGGAATAGAAATGTAAAGTTTAAAATAAACAAAGGTGTCGAGTGACTATATCATGATTCTTTACTTAATTATCCTAGTATTTGAAATTGAGTTTTGAACTTGAACTTAAAATTTGTTTAGGGAACAGGATCGTATCCTTTTCCACCCCAAGGGTTGCAGCTAAAAATTCGTTTGGTTGCCATCCAGCCTCCTTTAAACAAGCCGTGCTTTTTTAATGCTTCTAAGGTGTATTGAGAACATGTAGGGGAGTATCTACAGGTTGCAGGTGTATAGGGAGATATCGCCAGTTGGTAAAAACGAACTAGAAATATAAATGGGGCAATCAGAATTTTTTTTAATGAAATTTTCACGGTGATAAATTGATTATACAAATTTACTACAAAACTAGTAACCTTTGTAAATAACAAGTCCCGATGAAAAACATCAGGACTTGTATTTATTACTCATTACTTTTAGATACCTATTCTTATGGGTTCTAGATGTTCAGCTTCTTCTTCAGAATACAACCTAGATTTGATTAAGAATCGAATTCCCATGGGTATTTCTAATGAAAAACTTGAACCTATGCCTGGCGTAACATCAAGGGTGAGTTGAGTGTGTTTCCAGTATTCAAATTGGTCTCTAGACATGTGAAAGTCACAACCTTCAATACTGCCTAGGTAAACGTCATTGTCATCGAGCATTAATTCACCTTTTTCAAAGCACATTGGCGCAGAGCCATCGCAACAACCACCACTTTGGTGAAACATAAGTTCGCCATGTTTCTCTTTAAGTGCTGTAATTACCGCAGCTGCTTTTTCGGTTACTATTACTCGTTTAGTTTTCATATAATCTATGTTATTAAAAGAATCCCATTTTTTTCTTATCGTAAGAGATAAGCATATTTTTGGTTTGACGGTAATGTGCCAACATCATTTTATGGTTTTCTCTACCAATACCTGATTTTTTGTATCCGCCAAATGGAGCATGTGCGGGGTATAGGTGATAGCAATTTACCCAAACTCTACCTGCTTTAATAGCTCTTGAAATTTGATATGCTTGGTGTGTGTCTCTTGTCCAAACGCCAGCACCTAAACCGTACAAGGTATCATTAGCAATTTCTATAGCTTCAGCCTCATCTTTAAAAGTAGTTACGCAAAGTACAGGTCCAAATATTTCTTCTTGGAAAACACGCATCTTATTATTTCCTTTTAGAATAGTGGGCTGAACATAGTAGCCACCTTCTAAACCTTCATTATATGCTTGCTCGCCACCAGTAAGTACTTCACAGCCTTCTTCTTTACCTATTTCTATGTAGTTAAGAATTTTTTCAAATTGGTCGTTAGAAGCTTGTGCGCCCATCATGGTGTTAGGGTCTAAAGGGTGCCCCATTTTAATTGCCTTGGTGCGTTCAATTACACGTTCTATAAACTTATCATAAATACTTTCTTGAACTAGCATACGTGACGGACAAGTACAAACTTCACCTTGGTTTAGTGCAAACATATTAGCACCCTCCAAACACTTGTCAAAGAAATCGTCATCCGCATCCATAATGCTTTCAAAGAATACATTCGGAGATTTACCGCCAAGTTCTAATGTAACGGGAGTAATATTTTTAGATGCATACTGCATAATTAATTGTCCGGTTGTAGTTTCTCCCGTAAAGGCAATTTTGTCTATTCTTGGACTAGATGCCAATGGTTTGCCTGCTTCTGCACCAAATCCGTTAACCACATTAAGAACACCATCTGGTAGAATACCTTCAATGATTTCCATTAATATTAGAATTGCAACAGGGGTTTGTTCAGCAGGCTTAAGTACCACACAGTTACCGGCTGCCAATGCTGGTGCCAATTTCCAAGTAGCCATTAATAATGGGAAGTTCCATGGTATTATTTGACCAACGACACCTAATGGTTCGGTGACGTTCAAAGCAACTGTATTAGAATCTAACTCACTGACTGATCCTTCTTCTGCTCTAATGACTCCTGCAAAATATCTAAAGTGATCTACTGCCAAAGGTAAATCTGCAGCTCTGGTTTCGCGAATTGCTTTACCGTTGTCCCAAGTTTCAGCTCTGGCCAATACCTCAATGTTTTGCTCTATTCTATCGGCAATTTTTAAAAGCATATTACTTCTTTCGGTTGCCGAAGATGCATTCCATGATTTAGCAGCTTCCCACGAGGCATCTATAGCCTTTTCTATATCTTCCGCTGTTGATCTAGGTATTTTTGTGAAAGACTTACCGTCTACTGGTGAGATATTGTCAAAATACTCTCCTTTACTAGGCGCAACCCATTTTCCACCAATGAAGTTTTCATATTGGTTTTTGAATTTAGGTTTTTGAAGTACGTCTTTTTCTACAGTTGCTGTTGTGCTCATAATATATGATTTAAGTTAATAATAGAAGTCTAATCGTTTTAGGTTTGCCAATACGATATTCTAAATGTACTTCTCAGCTATTCAATTCATCTGACGCATTCTACGAATAGTGTGAACTATTATATCATTTAATGATATTATGATTTTTTTAAGTATATTTTTTTGTAAATTCCTTAAAATTAAATCAATATAAGTGTGATTCGTTTAGCTGATAATTTCTTAAAAGGGAGACGTTTAGAGACTATGGTTGAAAACCAAACCTCTTATACGATGAATAACGCCGCAATGCATGTTTTTGAAACTCATGAGCAAGCAGCTAGTGTTCTTTTGAAATTTGAACAACCTGTTTTGGCGAGTATGATTCAAGGAAAGAAGATTATGCACTTACGCGATTATGAATCTTTTGATTTTTTGCCAGGTGAATCTTTGGTTTTACCGGCCAATGAGGGTATGTGTATAGATTTTCCTGAAGCGATGGCAAAGAACCCGACTAGATGTTTGGCAATGGCTATATCTGAAGATAAAATAAATAAAGTATTGCAATTCATGAACGAAAACATGCCTAAAAGCAATAAGGATGCATGGGGGTTAATGGATTACAATTTTCATTTCGTAAATGACAGAGGTATATTTCAAATTATACAACGGCTTTTGTTCTTGTTTTCTGAAGAGCACCCATCTAAGGATTTGTTTGTAGATAATATGTTGCGTGAACTTATTATTAGAATTTTACAGACTAATGAGCGAAAAATTTATAGTAATGCTACTTTGTCTATTAAAAAAGAAAGTAGGCTAACAGAAGTTATACGTTACATTAGGGATAATGTGCATAAGTCATTAACTGTAGATGCGCTTAGTAAGATAGCTTGTATGAGTCCGTCACATTTTTATAGAACTTTTAAACTAGAGCTGGGTATCTCTCCTGTTGAGTTTATAAATAACGAACGTATAAAATTAGCAGTTGGTTTACTGCAAGATCCTAAGCGAAGCATAAAAGATGTATATCTAGACTGCGGATTTGAAAGCAGATCCTACTTTAATAGGGTTTTTAAAACAAGGCAACAGGTAGCTCCTGGTGAATACCAGTCTAAAATTCAAAAATCTAGATTTTTAGATTAAACCTAAAGGCTATACGTAGTACCTTCTTTACCGTCTTTTAATTGAATACCTAGTGCTGCTAATTGATCACGTATTTGATCAGATGTGGCAAAATCTTTATTCTCTCTCGCTGATTTACGTAATTCAATCAATAATTCTACAACACCACCTAGTTTTTCGGTATCGGCATCAGAACTACTTTTGTTCTCTAAGCCTAAAACATCAAAAACGAAACCGTGTATGGTGTTCTCCAATTCAAGTTTATCTTCTTCAGTAATAGATTCAATACCTTCTTTGATAAGGTTGATGTGCTTAACGGCATCAAACAGTTTTGCAATTAAGATCGGCGAATTAAAATCATCGTTCATGGCTGCATAGCAAGATGTTTTCCAAGATGCAACATCAAAATCGGTAGTCTTACCGGTATTTAAAGATTTAAGTGAATTGATAGCCTCCATCAATTTATTGAATCCTTTTTCAGATGCTAGTAAAGCATCATTACTTATATCTAAAATGCTCGTATAATGTGCTTGCATCATAAAGAAACGCACCATAGAAGGGGAGAAGGGTTTGCTAAGAATCTCGTTTTCACCAGAAAATATTTCACCAGGTAAAATACTGTTTCCGGTAGATTTAGCCATTTTTCTTCCGTTCAAGGTCAGCATATTGGCATGTAACCAATAGTTTACAGGACTTTTGCCATTACAAGCTTCAGCCTGTGCAATTTCACATTCGTGGTGCGGGAATTTTAAATCCATTCCACCTCCGTGAATATCGAATGTTTCACCTAAGTATTTTGTACTCATGGCTGTACATTCTAAATGCCATCCTGGGAATCCGTCGCCCCATGGCGAAGGCCATCTCATAATATGTTGTGGTTCTGCTTTTTTCCAAAGAGCAAAATCTTGCGGATTATGCTTGTCATCTTGGGCAGCAAGATCACGGGTGTTAGCAATCATGTCTTCAAGCTTACGGCCACTTAGTTTACCGTACTCATGCTCTTGGTTGAATTTAGCTACATCGAAATAAACTGAACCATTGGTTTCATAAGCAAATCCTTTTTCAAGAATATCCTTAATAATTTCAATCTGCTCTATAATATGTCCTGTAGCTGTGGGTTCAATGCTAGGAGGTAGAAAATTGAATTTCTCTAAAATATTATGGAAATCTAAAGTATAGCGCTGTACAACCTCCATAGGTTCTAGCTTTTCTAATCGTGCTTTTTTAGCAATTTTATCTTCGCCATCTTCCGCATCATCAACTAAGTGACCGGCATCTGTAATATTACGAACATAACGTACTTTGTAACCTAGGTGTCTAAAGTATCTGAAAATCATATCAAAAGACATGAAAGTTCTACAGTTTCCTAAATGTACATTACTATACACTGTTGGTCCACAAACATACATGCCTATGTGGCCTTCGTTTATGGGCTTGAAAACTTCTTTTTTTCCTGATAAGGAATTGTATACTTTAATTTCTTGGTTTTCGTACAATTGCATGAAGCTATATGCTATTAAAAATGGGTATCTAGGTTAAGGTAATTTAAGAACTCGCGGCGTACCAATTCTTCTTTAAATTTACCGCCATACTCTGCTGTTACAGTGCTGCTGTCAATATCACGAATTCCTCTAGAATTTACACAAAGGTGTTTTGCATCAATAACACAAGCAACATCTTCAGTACCTAAAGCTTTTTGTAATTCTCTTACAATTTGAATATTTAAACGCTCTTGAACTTGTGGGCGTTTAGCATAATAATCAACAATACGGTTCATCTTAGAAAGACCAACAACGGTACCATTAGAAATATAAGCAACGTGGGCACGACCAACTATTGGTAGAAAGTGATGTTCGCAGGTGGAGTAAAGAGTAATGTTCTTTTCAACCAACATTTCACCATACTTGTACTTGTTGTCAAAAGTAGAAGCTTTAGGTTTTTTAGCAGGGCTTAAGCCACCGAATATTTCGTTTACATACATTTTAGCAACTCGGTTAGGAGTTCCTTTTAAGCTATCATCGGTTAAATCTAAACCTAAGGTTAGCATAATTTCACGTACATTTTCGCGAATGCGTTCAATCTTTTCGGCATCATCCAAATCAAAGGCATCTGAACGTAAAGGAGTATCCTCTGATGTAGAAATATGATCGTTTCCTAATTCATCAAATTGATTTTCCAGTGTATCCTCAATTTTCATTTTATCTATCTTTTAGAAGCTGCAAAGATATACAATATGTGCCACTTTATAACTAATTGCGGGCATTACACAACATAAATTAGCCATAACGTTAAGGTCTAGTTAATTTTAATTTTTCAAATGAGAAGGGCTCTATGATCAAGTATGGTATATCCATTTTATTAATTTGCTTTTTTAGCATCTTCACTAGTTTTGCACAGGTGTCGGCAGATTGCGCCAATGCGGTTCCTATTTGCTATAATACCCCTGTAAATGGTGGTGCCAATGGTTATGGCATTGACGATTTCAACGGGGCTTCTATTTCTGGTTGTATAAATCAGGGTAGTGGTACTATCGAAACAAATTCAGCTTGGTACAAATTTAAGATTGGTGAAGTAGGTCAATTAGGTTTTAATATCGGATTTGATACTGACGAAGATTGGGATTTTGCTTTATATAGAACGAACGACTGCAGTACTTTAGGTGATCCAGTTCGTTGTAATTACTTCGATAATTCTGATGATAGTAGTTTTATAGGAGTGGGAGAGGACCCTACAGGAATAGATAATATACAGTATGATGATTGGTTAGATGTTGAACCGGGAGAAGAATACCTCTTGATGATTAATAACTTCAGGAACAATAATTCGGGATTCTCTATTCAGTTTTCAGGTAGCATATTTGTTGAGTTTCCATATAGTGCTTTAGATTGTGATATCATAGATAATTTATTAGGTGCCCCGGTTATTGCATGTGATGACCAAACTGTGGTTTTGGACGCAACTACTGCAGATGCTAAAACTTATCAATGGGAATTAGATGCTGGAGCAGGTTACCAACGGATACCTGGTGAAAGTGACCCAGAACTCTCTATTGCCGTTTCTGGTATGTATCGTGTTATTATAGTGCGAAACTCAGGTAATCCTATAACAAGCGAAACCCAAGTGGCTTATGCACCTTCTCCGGAAACATTTTCTTTAGAAGATGAAACTGCTTGTTTAGACGGTACTGCTATAGATTTTAATGAAAAAGATGTAGAGGCATTAGGTGCTCAAAGTCCGCTAGATTTTAGGATATCTTATCACGAAAGTTTTGAAGATGCTTTTGATGGTGCCAATGCGCTTTCAAAAGAATTTATACCTACGAAAGTAGCCCAAACTATATATGTAAGAACTACTTCTATAGAAAACTCTATGTGTTTTGATGCATCTGAAACTTTTGAGGTAAACGGAATTGAATTGCCTGTTTTAGATTTTGAAACAGAAGTGTTTATATGTGGTGATGAGCCAATTGTAACTATTGGGCAGCGTATTCCAGACAATGATTTTACGTATGAATGGAGTTCGGGTCAAACCTCTTCTTTAATTACTGTTGCTGAGCCTGGTGTTTATACATTATCGGTAACGAACAAAGAAGGTTTGATTCAGTGTATTACAGTACGTTCTGTTACCGTTGTTTTTTCTAGTCCGCCTGTAATTTCAGATATTACTATAGAATACGAAGATGATGCTTCTAATGTTGTAAACGTTTATTTAGAAGAAGATGGGGATTTTGAGTTTCAAGTGGATAATGAGACACCGCAAAATAGTGGAGTTTTCAATAACTTATTCCCTGGTGAGCATACAATCACAGTTAGTGATGTAAATGGGTGCGGTTCTGATTCTAGAGATATCGTAGTGGTCGGTTTTCCAAAGTTTTTTACTCCTAATGGAGATAACGTAAATGATACTTGGAAAGTAGACGGGTTGTCGGCTTTAGATAACCCTGTTATCACTATCTATGATAGATATGGTAAATTACTGTATCAAATATTCGAAAATTCAGCTGGCTGGACCGGTTCTTTTAATGGAGCCTTGCTGCCAGAGTCAGACTACTGGTTCAAACTTACTTATACCAATTCTTTAGGAGAAAGTACAAACGCATCTTACATTAATAATCATTTCACTTTAAAGCGTTAACTCTGTTGTTTAGGCATAATCAGTGCATTTTATCGATTAAACGCAAGAATCTTCGATGTAAAATACTAAAGCATGTCATGTGTAGTTATAATATACATCATGTATACTAATAAGCTACGCTTTTATGAGAACACTTCTTTGTTCTATATGTTGTTTGTTTCTTTTTTATTGGAACGTAACTGCACAGAATTCAGCCGATTGTAGAACGGCTATACCAGTTTGTGCCGATCAGCCTATTATGGGTATTGCCGGTGGAACTGGGGATGTTGATGATTTTGACCCAGAAGTAATACTTCAAACTGGGTGTTTAGAAAAAGGTAGTCTTTCTTCCGCAAATATTGAGTTTAATACTTCTTGGTTCGTTTTTAGAGCGGGCACGGGTGGTCAGGTTGGTTTTGATATTGAAGCTTTGGCGACTTCAGGCTCTACACCAACTGCCGAGTGGGATTTTGCCGTATATGGACCAGATGTTGATTGTGCCGATATTAGTAATGGTACAGCACAACCTATTCGTTGCAACTATGAGGTAAACGATACTAATTTTACGGGGCTAGGGGTTAACCCTGAAAGCGGTGAAGAAGGTCGTGCATCTTTAACGGGTAGTCAGAATACATATGATGAGTATTTAGATGTTATACCTGGTGAGATTTATTACATATTGATAAATAATTTTGCAGATAATTTTACTGGAGATCCTGAGCCTTTTATGTTAACATTTACGGGTAGTTCTGTTAGTGATAGTCAAGATACCGCTTTAGACTGTACATTAAGAGATGAGTTTTTAGGATTGGATATCATTGCCTGTGAGGGTGATGACCCAATAACTATTAGTGCATTGAATTCACCTGCGGGTGCAGATATTGCCAACGTAGAGTGGACGGTAGATTATGAAGATGATGGCGTAGTAGATGATACGCTAACTGGTTCTGGTGATTTTGGAGCTGAACTAATTATTACAAGCCCTAATACTGGTCGCTATTTTGCTTCGATTACAACAATAACCGGAACGCCGCCAACAGTTAGTGATGATAGTGGTGTATTGGTAACCTTTTTTGGAACGCCTATTTTAGACCGTGTAGAAACTTTAGATACTAATCTTTCAATTGATCCTGATCAAAATAATATTGAATTTTTTGTGGAGGGTGATGGAGATTATGAGTATGCTATAAATGATGGCGTATTTCAAGATAGTTCTATTTTTATGAATGTGCCTCCGGGTGTAAATACGGTTGTTATTAATGACAAGAATGGATGCGGAATTACTGATGCTATAGAATTTTTAGTGGTTGGTTATCCAAAATTCTTTACGCCAAATGGTGATGGTATTAATGATGATTGGAATGTTGAGGGAATAGAAACTTTAAATAACCCTGTGGTACTTATTTTTGATAGATACGGTAAGTTACTAAAACAACTAGGGGCGAATGATAGCTGGGATGGAAATTACAACGGACAGCAAATGTCTTCCACCGATTATTGGTTCCGTTTTGAATATAGCGATATGGAAGATGGACTACTTGTAGCGAAAACTCGAAAGACACATTTCTCATTAAAGAGATAAAAAAAGGGGAGCAATTTGCTCCCTTTTTTTTATGATTAAATTTTATATCCTTTAGAAATTGATCGTATAACTCAATGTTGCATTCATAATACCTCTATCAATTATAGCAGGTGTTGTAATACCGGCATTAAAAAGTCTTTCACTAACATCTTGTTGAGAGCGGCTAAGTGCAAAATCTAATTTACTACCTCCAAAATTGTAGCCTATACCACCAGAAACCGCATTTAAGTCACCAATCGTATTACCGTTTGCATACGGACTCTGTTCAAAACGATATCCAGCTCTAAGGCTTACTTGTTGAATTCTATATTCACCACCAAGTCTAAATGTAGAAACAGCACCTAAATCACTTGCAATTTGAGAGTTTACTGTTTGAAAACTTGGATCGTTGGTAGGGCGTAATTCCGATTGAGAGAAATCTTGATATCCGTAATCAAAACTTAATAATCCGTCTTTTGCGAAAATTACAGCTAAACTACCGGTTACTTTGCCAGGAGTCTTTACAGTGTATTTTTCGAATAAATTTACCACATTAAAATTGATAAAATTTATTTCATCATCCGCTAAATCTGAATTAATACGTTGAGATGTATTATCCTCTAAACGATACCAGGTAGGGGATTGGTAGCTACCGCCTAAACGTACACTTTCATTTAGTTTAGCAATAGCTCCTAAGGTAAAAGAGAAGCCATTACCTTCAGTTTCTAAATAATTATCAAATGTTGTTCTTCGTATTTCTGAATTAGGTTCGTATCCATCTTCAGTAAATTGATCAAGCTGAGTGTATAGTACGCTATGAAAGTTTAATGAAGCACCCACGTAAAGATTATCTTTATATTGAGAAGCAACATTTACAGTAAACTTACTGTTGTAGCCGGTGGTTCTTCTTAAAAAATCTTGATCAACAAAATCATAAAGAGAATTACTGATGTAATTGGTGTTGCCGTCATTTTCGGTTTCTGGGTCAAGAATTCCACCATAATAACCTAGGAAGGTTTGTTGATCTCTAAATCCTTGTGCTGAACCAATATCAAGATAAGCTTCTTCTAAAAATTCGCCCTCTTGTAAAAGAATAGAACCAAAAGGTGTACCGACTGCATATTCTAAAAAATACGTATCGATACCTTCTGTTGCACTTCCAGAAACATAATATTCATTATCGAAATTATTCACCAAATCATAATTGAAAGCTAAAGTGAATTTTTTCCAATCAGAATTAGAATCTGTATTTTTAAAAACAAATGCACCACCAATTTGATTTAGTTGAATGTTATTGTTTTTAGTAATCAATGCATCACCAAAATAACGAGCATCATTATTGGTGTGATAATTAGATCCACTGATTGTAAAAAGACTGTTATTGAAAACAGCTGATCCTGCGGGATTAATATTTAGAGATGATAAATCTCCACCTAAGGCACCAAATGCTCCGCCCATAGATTGAAAGCGAGCAGTACCTTGTAGGTTTTCAGTACCGTAACGTAAAGCCTCATTTATGTTCTGTGCATTACTAACGGCACATGCCATTAGTACTACGAAAGTTAAATATCTTTTCATATCAATAATTCAAAGGTGATAAATGTTTGATTTTAGTTTCTTCTGCTGCTACTGCTTCTAGATGAGCCAGAAGATCTAGAAGAAGATCCACTGCTTGAACTTCTAGAGCTGCTACCTGAGCTTCTGTAAGAACTGCCGCTAGAACTACTTCTGCCTGAGCTGTAATTGCTACTTCTAGAACTGCTTCTTCCAGAATTGTAGTTACTGCTTCTAGAGCTGCTACCAGAACTTCTGCCTGAAGAATAACTTCTTGAGCTAGTACCAGAATTTCTATAGGTTGAAGTTCTAGGTACGGCAACTCTGCTGCTTGATCTTGCGCTGCTAGAACTTGATGTTCTAGGGCTAGTGCTGTATCTGCTGCTATAGTTTCTAGAAGAACTACTGTTGTATCTTGGTGTTGCTCTAGTGCTTCTACTTGTTCTGTAGGCTCTATTTTGGTCAACACCTACCGTTCTTCTTGCAGTAGAATTACCTGAATACGTTCTTGAACTACGTGTGTTTGCAGAACTTCTAGCTGTGGTTGCTCTACCGGTTGTAGTTCTATATCTAGAAGAATTACCTCTGGTATTTACATTTGATCGACCTCTTGCCGCTGTGGAAGAAAGTCCACTATTATTAGAAGTTTGTCTTGTGTAGTTTCCTCTTCTAGAATTGTTTAATGCATAACTTCTATTAGAGAATCTATTGTTACGACTGTAATATCTGTTGCCATAACCGTAACCATATGCATAACCAAAATTATTACCGTAGAAAGGTCTGTTCCATCCATATCCCCAGTTGTTCCAACCAAATCCAAATCCGCCATAACCCCAGTTGTTCCATCTGTTCCAACCCCAAGGCTGACCCCAGCCAGCACCGTAAAATCCTGCATAACCAATATTGTTCCAACCCCATCCATAGAGACCACCATTGTTCCAGTTATTCCACCCGTTATTATGAATGTAAATGCTTACGTCAGCATTATTACTTCCCCAGCTACCATAACCTTCATAGTCATTTGCAGTGGCATAATAATCTGTTAATTGATCTTCTGGCACGTCTTGGTTTAAATCATTACTAGAGTAAGAATCTACATCTGTAAAAATTTCTTCATCTAATATTTCGCCATATTGATCTGCTTTTTCACCAAAATAGTTCGTATAAGTATCCGATTCAGGATTATTCTGTGTGTAATTTCTTTGTTCAGGTCTTCTTTCTACCGTTGTTGGGGCATCATCAGAATAAATGCCGTCATTATCGTAGTAAGATGATTGTTGGTATGAACCACAAGAAGCTGTAATAACAGCCAAGGTTACCAACATTGTTATGTTTCGAAGTTTGTTGTGGGGTATAGAATATATCATCGGATCAAAATTATATTGTTGAACATATTAAAAATAACTAGTTTTACTCAATTATTATATACTAATATTCACAAAATTTGTGCCAAAGTCCAGATAATGAGTAAAAATTTGACGAAGAGAAGTGAGGATTATTCCAAATGGTATAACGAATTAGTGGTTAAGGCAGATTTAGCCGAAAACTCTGGTGTAAGAGGCTGCATGGTTATAAAACCATATGGTTACGGTATTTGGGAGAAAATGCAAGCCGCTTTAGATAAGATGTTTAAGGAAACGGGTCATGAGAATGCCTATTTTCCATTATTTATACCTAAATCTTATTTAAGTAAAGAGGCTAGCCATGTTGAAGGTTTTGCAAAAGAATGTGCTGTAGTAACACATTACAGGTTGAAAAACGCAGAAGATGGAAGCGGAATAATCGTTGATCCAGATGCTAAACTAGAGGAGGAGCTTATTGTTAGGCCCACTTCTGAAACCATAATTTGGGATACGTATAAAAGATGGATACAGTCTTATAGAGATCTACCATTGCTTATTAATCAATGGGCGAATGTTGTTCGTTGGGAAATGCGTACAAGATTGTTCTTAAGAACGGCAGAGTTTTTATGGCAAGAAGGCCATACGGCACATGCTACCGAAAAAGAAGCAATTGCAGAGGCGGAACAAATGATGAATGTTTATGCCGATTTTGCAGAAAACCATATGGCGGTACCTGTCATAAAAGGTACTAAAACAGAAAGCGAACGTTTTGCAGGTGCTATTGAAACGTACTGTATTGAAGCATTAATGCAAGATGGTAAGGCTTTGCAAGCTGGTACTTCTCACTTTTTGGGTCAGAATTTCGCAAAAGCTTTTGATGTAAAATTTGCAACCAAAGAAGGTAGTAAAGAATATGTTTGGGCTACTTCTTGGGGAGTTTCAACAAGATTGATGGGGGCGTTGATTATGACGCATAGTGATGATAACGGATTGGTGATTCCGCCTAAATTAGCGCCTATACAAGTTGTTATTGTGCCAATTTATAAAGGATTGGATCAGTTAGATCAAATTTCTGAGACCGTTAATCCGCTAGTGAAAGAATTAAGAGCAAAAGGTATTTCTGTAAAATTCGATAATAGAGATACTCACAAGCCTGGTTTTAAATTTAATGAGTATGAGTTACGTGGAGTCCCGGTAAGGTTGGCAATTGGGCCAAGAGACCTTGAAAATGGTACATATGAGTTGGCTAGAAGAGATACGTTGCAAAAAGAGACTGTTTTGGCAACAGACGTAGTGGCTAAAATTGAGTTTTTGATGGAAGATATTCAGAAAAATATGTACCAAAAAGCACTTGATTATAGAACTAATCATATTACTGAAGTAAATTCTTACGATGAATTTAAAAAAGTTTTAAAAGAAAAAGGTGGATTTATTTCAGCTCATTGGGACGGTAGTAAAGAGACTGAAGAACGTGTTAAAAACGAGACGAAGGCAACTATACGTTGTATTCCCATCGATGCAAAAGAAGAAGAAGGCTCTTGTATGGTAACGGGTAAACCGTCTAATAAAAGAGTGTTATTTGCTAAAGCTTATTAATTTTTTTAAAAAATAATAAGTAGGTGTTGTGTTAGTAAAAAATATTTGTATTTTTGCATCCGCAATTGCGCAAAGTATGGTCCGTTCGTCTAGGGGTTAGGACGCCAGGTTTTCATCCTGGTAACAGGGGTTCGATTCCCCTACGGACTACTAATAAACCGTTGGATGTATTTCCAAGTATTGACATAATGGTCCGTTCGTCTAGGGGTTAGGACGCCAGGTTTTCATCCTGGTAACAGGGGTTCGATTCCCCTACGGACTACAAAAATTGAATGGATGAGAATCCGAAGAAATTATAATAAATTATAAAATGGCAAATCACAAGTCGGCATTAAAGAGAATCAGAAGAAACGAAGCAGTTCGTTTACGAAACAGATATCAGCATAAAACTACACGTAACGCTATAAAAAGATTACGTTCAGAAGAAACTAAGAAAGATGCAGAGGCTCTTTTTCCAAGTGTCGTTAGTATGATCGATCGTTTAGCAAAACGTAATATTATACATGATAATAAAGCTGCCAACTTAAAGAGTAAGTTAGCTAAGCACGTAGCTGCACTATAATTTAGCTTTAAAGTAAAAATTTAGAGCCTTCCTTTAATTGGGAAGGCTTTTTTTGTTGGTTTTTTTTTGTGATTAGCTTGTCCTATTTAATTACTTCGTTTGCTATTCTGAGCCTTTTCATGAAGATAAGACCTGTGATTATGCAAGCGTAAAATATACCTATAGATATGTAATGGTGTTTTGATAAGTTATGGATAGTGAAAAAGTCGTAATTAAAAGATAAGATATACATGGTTATTGGATAGCATATGTAAAAAAACAAAATCCCAGCACTTAGCCAAAATAAAAGATTTCTATATAATGGTAGTCTATGTTTAGTAATTATCAGTTTATATAAATATATCGATGCTGCGTATACTAAAATTATCGACCCGATAATGATTGCAAAATTTTGAGGTTCTGTAAAAAAGTCTTGAATAAATAGATTTACAATACACGTTAGTAAAAAAGTTGCTCCGCCATATTTTATTAAATTTTTAGTGAGTCTATTATTACTTAATTGATAATAGACATAGAAGAAATATAGAAAGAAAATAATATCATATATATTGAAAATTATGGTGTTGTAATTGTAATACTCTTGCCTGTATACTAATTGAATGTCATCTACGTCTCTTACTATTAGGCCTAATACTTCAGTCATGAAGGTGTAGGTAAGTAGTATTGGGAAATACCTTAATACTGTATCATAGTATAATTGATATTTAATTATACATAGAACCAATGCTATAAAATAGAGTGGCATGTAGTAATTGTCCAAAAGGTACTCTAGCATAATTTTCAACCTTATTATTGTAAAATTATTGGTTTTTTGGTGGTGGTACACCAGACCCTCTATTTAAAGTTAAGCTTTGTGACTCTTGAAGATTAAGTGGTGCTGCAGCTGTTGAATTAAAGCTAGGTGCAATAGTTGCATACACTTTGTTTCTTTCTTGCATACGAGTGCTGTATCCCTTTATATCTTCAAAGTCGTTAGTTAATGGTATTGCTTGCTTACCTTTTGCGCCTTGTGCTACGTAGAAAAGGTAATCCCGTTTTCCGTCATTATAGGTAGGGGAAAGCATTATAGAATTCTGCCTAGGGTGTTTAATGGAGTCTTTTGTATTTTCAAAAACGACTTCATCTGGATAATTAGAAAAATAAAACCTTAAAGTCGAAATTTCTACATCCGCATCTTCGGCCTCTTGTTCTATAAAAGCTAAGTATTGCTTAATAGTTTTATAGTCATAGTATACAAATCTACTAACATCAAATTCTTTATCATCTTTATGAATTGTATTTATAGAGTCTTCGTAGTGTTGAATTAATGGTACTCTTCTTTTACTATAAGAGTTATACATACTTTGCGCTTCAGGTATTGCGATGAGTTGTGTAGGTGCTTCAACAATTATTGGATCTTCATTTTTGGGATTACTTGCTTTTTGTGGTTGATTACAACTAATGATTGCTGTTAGTGCGCATAATAAGGCGATTTTGGTACTTAAGGTGGTTGGTCTTTTCATTTTCTAGGAATTAAAATTATTAATACGAAAATTGGTAAAAGACTGGGGGAGAGTTCTTTTGTTATATGCTAAAGATATTAAAAAGAATAATAGTGGTCCGGTTTTATGTAGAGCCAGAGTTTATGGAATAAAAAAATCCCGATTTCTTTACGAACTCGGGATTTTAAAATATAAGTTAGAATTGTTCTACTGATTCATAGTCATTAAGAACTCTTCGTTGTTTTTAGTTTGTTTAAAGCGTTGTTCAATAAATTCCATCGCTTCTACTGGGTTCATATCTGCAAGATACTTACGCATGATCCACATACGTTGTAGAGTAGCTTCATCTAATAGCATGTCATCTCTACGTGTACTAGAAGATGTAAGATCAATAGCAGGGAAAATTCTTCTGTTGGCAATTTTACGATCCAATTGAAGCTCCATGTTACCGGTACCTTTAAATTCTTCAAAGATAACCTCGTCCATTTTAGAGCCAGTTTCTGTTAAGGCCGTAGCAATTATGGTTAGGGAGCCACCATTTTCAATATTTCGGGCTGCACCAAAGAATCTCTTAGGCTTGTGTAATGCGTTGGCATCAACACCACCACTTAATACTTTACCAGACGCAGGTTGCACTGTGTTGTATGCTCTTGCCAAACGTGTAATGGAATCTAAAAGAATTACAACATCATGACCACATTCTACCAAACGCTTAGCTTTTTCTAAAACAATATTGGCTACACGTACGTGCTCTGTTGGTTCTTTATCAAAAGTTGAAGCTACAACCTCGCCACGTACATTACGTTGCATGTCGGTAACTTCTTCTGGTCGTTCATCAATTAATAATATAATTTGATAAACTTCTGGGTGATTTGCAGCAATACCATTGGCAATATCTTTTAAAAGCATGGTTTTACCAGACTTTGGTTGAGATACAATCATACCTCTTTGTCCTTTTCCAATAGGAGAGAACAAATCTATAATACGCGTTGATATCGTACTTTGGCGTTCTGCCAAATTAAATTTTTCTTGTGGGAATAACGGAGTCAAATGCTCGAATGACACACGGTCACGAACTATTTGTGGATCTATACCGTTAATTTTACTCACCTTAATAAGTGGAAAATACTTTTCTCCTTCTTTAGGTGGTCTTACATTACCTAATACTGTATCTCCGGTTTTTAAGCCAAAAAGACGTATTTGCGATTGAGAAACATAAATATCATCAGGTGATGATAAGTAGTTGTAATCAGAAGAACGTAAAAATCCGTATCCATCTTGCATGATATCTAAAACACCTTCACTGGCAATAATAGAGTCAAACTCATACTCAGGTTCCTTATACCTATTCTTTAAATCTTTGTCAAAATTACTTTTGTCGTGAGTCGGTCTCGGATTAGGCTTATTTTTATGATTGTTATTCTGAGGCGAATTCTTTTTGTTAGGCTGGTTGGCAGCTTTTGGTCTTGGTCTTGGTCTTTTTTGCTCAACAGGTTCCTTCGAATCACTTTCTTGAGTATTTTCTGTTTTAGCTACATTGACTTTAGCTGGTGCCACCTTTTCTGATGCTACTTTTTCAGGAGCATTAGTTTCTTTGTTCGTATTTTTTTCAACACGAGGTCTAGGTCTTGGCTTTGGCTTTGGTTTTGGTTTTACTTCTGCAGGCTTGCTGACTGCTTCAGTAACAGCAGGAGCTATCGCTGCAGCAACCTTCGGGTTAGCGGCTTGTAAGTCCAAAATCTGATAAACTAAATCTAGTTTTTTTAAGGTTTTGAATTTAGGAACCTTAAGTCCTTTCGCAATTTCCTGTAATTCAGGTAGCTTTTTTGATTTTAAATCTGAAATCTCAAACATTAAGTAGTAGAATAAATTATATGAGTTTGTATTGTAAGAAGTAAATATTTTATTTGGATAATTTAAAGGAGATAATTTCCTTACTGGTAGGTGTTATGACATGATAACGTAGCAATATTACAAATTATTTTGAATAAAAGGGTTATATTTTTTGAAAAGACATGTATTTTTGCAGTGTAAAGTGGTAATTGATTTATGATTCAAAGAATACAAAGCCTTTATTTGATAGTTGTAGCAATACTTACAGGTATTCTACCGTTCTTCTTTAACCTATGGATACATATCGATGGTACTGAAGTATTTGCAAATAATGAAATGCTTATTTCTATTGCCTTTTATGCAAGTACTGTTCTAGCAATATGGGCTATGGTACAATTTAAAAATAGAAAATCTCAGTTTGTAATAAACAGGCTGAACATGATATTAAATGTTTTTTTATTAGGATTTTTCGTTTACCGATCACTAAACTTATCCGGAGAGACTTTGGTTTCTGAGAAGGGTATTGGGATGCTGATTCCAGTATTTTCTATCATTTTTTTGGTTCTTGCTAACAAGGCTATAAAAAAGGATGAAGATCTTGTAAAATCTGTTGATCGCTTACGTTAGACCTATAATCTTAGTAGTATTAGTGCGTTAAAACCCGGGGTAGTTTCCGGGTTTTTTTATGACTTTACTTTTCTAAACTTAACGTACTCCTTTCTTTAAGTATCACAGAAATATCGCAGTTTTTCTACCTGCTGTGATAAACTGTTTACTTTTTCTTGAATTCTTCGTGATATCACATTTCTATGTTTGTTCCAAGAAACAGCAAGGCTAACGATAGTCGTTAGTTACTCTGTTTTTAAACTAAACATTTTAAAAATTACGATTATGAAAAACAGAAAATTTGCTCTTGTAGTATTAGCTAGTGCCATGACAACTTTCTTTATTAGCTGCTCAGATGATGATGCAGATGTAGTAACAGTGACAGAGACCGTTGAAGTGGATTCTTCATTGCCTGTTGGCGATTTGTTGGTGAGCTTAAGTGGTAACCTGGTTGCAGAGAGTGGTACGCCAACACAAGGCTTGGTAGAAGTAGGTGTTGATGCCGATGATACAAATTTTGTTCGCTTTGCAGATGATTTTACAACTGAATTAGGAACTGGTACAGTAGGTATCTTTCTATCAACTTCTGCAGTATTTACTCCTGATCCAGCAAACGGAAATCCAGATTTAATGCTTATTGGTAATGTAGCTGATAATGGAGAGATGTTTATTAAGTTGAGTGATACACCTGATGCTAAATATACACACATTGTTCTTTGGTGTGCTACAGCTAACATACCATTTGGTAATGTTGCTTTAAACTAATATAATTTTTTACTGCCTTTGGGAATAGAGACACATGATTCTGTTTTTCTATGTCTCCCAAGGGCTTTTTTTATTATGTGGTTTAAAACAGCCCTTTTACTTTTAATATAACAGAATTATGAAAAAAATAAAAAATATCCTATTTATATGCTGTTGCTTCTTTACTTTTTATGCTCAAGCGCAAAGTGGATGGACGAGAGAGGCTAAAGGATTTTATGTTCAAGCATCTGCAGCGCATTTCTCTTCTAATAACTATTATACCACAGAAGGTAGATTGGCCGATCAAGGAAGTACTTTTAATACGAGTGCACTTTTAATTTATGGTGAATACGGAATATCTGATAGGTTTACGGCGATTGTTGATTTGCCATTGGTTCGTTTAAATAGTTTTAGCACTACAGAAACTGTTGGCGGTGTAGGTAATATTCAACTAGGGGTGAAGTATAAATTATTAAAAAGCTTCCCATTGTCATTACAAGTAGCATTAGATATACCTACTAATGATGGTAGTAATTTTGCGCAATCTAAGACTGCGAATGCATTTGGTGATTTTGATGAAATTAACTTACCTATTTCTGATGGGGAGTTTAACGTGTGGACAACCCTTGCAGCTTCACATGGCTTTAAAAATGGTAAAACTTACGCCTCTGCTTTCTCCAGTGTTAATTTTAGAACAGAAGATTTTAGTAATCAATTTCAGGCTGGGGTAGAGCTAGGTCATTTGTTTTTTGATAAACTGTATCTCATTGGTAAGCTTAAAATTCAAGAGCGGTTATCATCAGAAAACAATGTACAAAGCGGATCGTTCTTGTTTGGCGAGGGTACTACTTTTACTAATTATGGTATCACTACTATGTACAAGGTAACCGACCATTTTAATGTGGTTGCCCAATATTCTGACTATGCGGGTTTTTTAGTCGATCGTAAGAATATTTATGATGGCGGCACATTTTCTTTAGGGGTTTCGTTCGAATATTAATTAGCTAAAATACAGGGTGTAGATTAGTGAAAATGCCCTGTGTTTTATCTTTTGCCTAACTCAATTACTTCAAGGTCTTTGATATTATCACCTTCTATAACAAAACGTAACATGGTACGTACTTGATGAAAACCATGCTTGCCACAAGCACCTGGGTTCATATGTAATACGCCTAATTTTTTATCCATCATTACCTTTAGAATATGTGAATGGCCGCAAATGAATAATTTTGGGGGATTTTCTCTGATCATATCTCGGGTTCTCATATTATACTTAGGTGGGTATCCTCCTATATGAGTTATAAAAACATCAACACCTTCACAATAAAATCTGTTGTTTTCTGGAAATTCTTTTTGAATAATATGGTCATCAATATTCCCATGTACTCCTTTTAGAGGTTTTAATTTTGCAATTGCATCGGTAACATCTAAAGATCCAATATCACCAGCATGCCATACTTCATCTGCCCATTTTACATGCTTTAATATGGCATCGTCAATATGTGAATGAGTATCAGAAAGTAAGAGGATTTTGGTCATTTTTAGATTTCAATTTGATTGGAAAAATAGACTCGCTTTATTGAGCAACTAATATTTTTATTTGTCTTAGCAGGATGGAATGTTAAAACGTATCGTTTTTAATACCTTTGTGAGATACAAAATTAGCACATACTTTTGAGATTCTTCATTCAATTTTCATACTTCGGTAAAGCTTATCATGGCTGGCAAAATCAGCCTAATGCCATTACCGTTCAAGAAGTGCTAGAGAACGGCATGTCTAAACTGTTAAATTCGCCTGTTTCGCTTATGGGTGCAGGTCGTACAGATACCGGTGTTCATGCCAAAGAAATGTATGCCCATTTCGATATTGATGCTTTAGATAATATACCTGAATATATTTTTAGATTAAATTCTTTCTTGCCAAATGATATTGCGGTTCATAGAATTTTTGAAGTAGAACATGATGCACATGCACGTTTTCATGCTACGGCAAGAACTTATGAATATCATATAGATAAAAAGAAAGACCCTTTTTCTACAGATTTGGCTCATTTTGTAAAGAAAGACTTGGACATAGCTCAAATGAATAGTGCCGCTGCATTATTGTTGGGTAAAAAGGATTTTGAATGTTTTTCAAAGTCGAATACAGATGTGTATACTAATATTTGCGACCTAAGAGAGGCGAAATGGGAGCGAAAAAAGGATCAACTTGTTTTTACGATTACGGCAGACCGATTTCTTCGTAATATGGTTAGGGCCATTGTTGGAACATTAATTAATGTGGGATTGGGTAAATACCCGGCAGACTATGTTAATACCATATTAAAAAGCAAGGATAGAACAAAAGCAGGTGTTTCTGTTCCTGCAAAAGGACTATATTTGACCTCTATTGTTTACCCCAATACTATTTTAAAGAATGGATAAGGATTCTGGCAAAGCATTTGACACTCGTCTTTTTAAACGCTTACTCGCCTATACAAAACCGTACAAAATTACTTTTTATGGCGTTGCATTGGCTGCTATATTATTGTCTTGTTTTGCTATTCTTACTCCCTTAATTGTCAAGAAAATTATTGATGAAGCCATAAAAGAAAGCAATGCAGAGATGTTGCTGTACTTAACTATAGCTATGTTGGTAGTGTTGCTTGGTCAAGTAATTTGTCAGCTGGCTTTTAATTATTACGCAAACTGGTTAGGCGAATCTGTTATTAAAGATGTTCGTATAAGTCTCTTTAAAAAAATGCTTTCTTTTAAAATGAAGTATTTTGATAATTCTTCGTTGGGCGTGTTGGTGACAAGAGCTGTTGCAGATATGCAACGAATAGGCGAGATATTTAGTCAAGGTTTTTTCGTGATTGTGGCAGACTTGCTTAAAATGGTAGTTGCCGCCATTGTTATGCTATTCATAAATTGGAAACTCGCTTTAATAGTTTTTGCGTTGTTACCTATAATAATGTATGCTACAAGATGGTTTCAAAAAGCTATGAAAGTTGCTTTTACAGAAGTTAGGGCAGAGGTTTCTAATCTGAATTCTTTTGTACAAGAGCGTATTACGGGTATGAAAATAGTACAGCTATTTACCCGAGAAAAAATTGAGAGCGATAAGTTTAGAGAAATTAACGAAAAGCATAAAAAAGCTTGGTTGAAAACAGTTTGGTATAATTCCATTTTCTTCCCGATTGCAGAAATTGTTTCATCACTTACCGTGGGGTTAATTGTTTGGTATGGCGGATTGCAAAATGTTGCTAATATATCTACGGATATAGCAGGTACAATTTTCGCTTTTATAATGTTGATCGATTTGCTTTTTAGACCACTTCGTCAAATTGCAGATAAATTCAATACCCTACAAATGGGGATGGTTGCCGCTAACAGAGTTTTTAAAATTTTAGATACTGATAGTCATATTCAAAATATAGGTTCTCTTGAGAAAGATGTAGTTAATGGCGATATTAAATTTGATGATGTTCATTTTGGGTACTTAGAAGATGAAGAGGTTTTACACGGAATTTCATTTGATGTAAAAGCAGGAGAAACAGTTGCTATTGTAGGTGCTACCGGTGCTGGTAAGAGTACGATAATTAATTTATTGAATAGGTTTTACGAGATAAACTCTGGTGCTATTTTAGTTGATGGCGTAGATATTAAAGAGTACAATTTATCATCATTACGCACGCATATAGCCGTGGTATTACAAGATGTCTTTTTGTTTGCAGATACGATCGCCAATAATATTTCTCTAAAAAACTCTGCGATAAGTGTTTCTGATATAGAGAATGCTGCTAAAGCTATTGGTGTAGATGAGTTTATAACGAGTTTGCCAGGTGGTTATCAGTATAATGTAAAAGAGAGAGGTACTATGCTTTCTAGTGGTCAGCGACAGCTAATTGCTTTTTTAAGGGCTTATGTAAGTAACCCAAGTATTCTGATTTTAGATGAGGCTACGTCATCTGTAGATACCTATTCTGAGCAGTTAATTCAGTCTGCTACAGATAAAATTACGCAAGGGAGAACTTCTATAGTAATTGCCCACCGTTTAGCTACTATTAAAAAAGCGGATAAAATTATTGTAATGGATGCCGGTAATATCGTAGAAACCGGAACGCACAAACAACTTCTTAAAAAAGGTGGTTATTATAGTAATCTATACGAGGCTCAGTTCTTGGCTGAGGAGGTTGCTTAATTATGGTGCCATTTTCTGAAATGTATCAGTAAATAAGGCTATATATACTGTTGCGATGATCATGAAAATAAAAAATATTGCAGCGAATAAAACAAGAAATAGTAGAAGTTTTAATACTGTTTGTTTGATAGTTAGATTAAATAGTTTGTAAAATACCCAAGTAAAGAATCCTATTTGAAATATCATATTTCCCATTGAAACATAATAAATAATTTTAGAATTCCAAATCGTTAGCAAGTAGGCAATATTGATGATTATAGTTAAATGTGAGTATGCATAAATATTAATTACAAAATGCTCACTTATATTAAATTGCTTTTTGTTGAGAAATACAAGTCTAGAAAGTAATGCCAAAAATGGCAGCATAGCCATGTAAAAGAGACTTTGATATTTTATTAGGTAAGCATTCCATTGTTTTTGAAAATCCTGTCCTAATTTTTCTGCCTCGGTAATCGAATCTCCAGATTTATAAAGAAAATCAAAATCTAGAGCATTTGGGAAAAACTCAGAGTATACATAAGCAAATAGTCCGCCAAGTGTAATTGCAATGGTGAAATAACTAATCGGATTTAAATACTTTTTTCTAACTCCGTTAATATAACCGCCAATTACTTCATCTGGTTTTGTAAATAGATGTTTAAAGGTGATAAGAAAGGTGTTGTCTATATTGAAAAATCTTTCTGTGGCATCATACCAAAGATTTTTTACGGTTAGTCTATTGCGAATTACTTTAGCACCACAATCGGGACAATAACTGAAATCGGTTCTTAGGTTGGTATGGCAGTTTTTACATTCCACTATATCAAATCTTGTTTAAGCATATTCCCTAATTGGGTAATGGAATCGTAAAGAACAAATTCTCCGTTTTTAATATAAGATATCAATCCTGTTTCTTCACTTACTACGATGCTTAGGGCATCGGTCTTTTCACTTATTCCTACTGCGGCTCTATGTCGTAATCCGAAACGCAGCGGAATATTACGTTCGTTGGAAACTGGTAAAATTACTCTAGTAGCAACAATATAATTTCCAACGATAACAGCAGCACCATCATGAAGTGTACTGTTTTTGTAAAAAATACTTTCAAGAATAGGTTGGTTAATTTCAATATTCATGCGATCACCTGTACTCTTTATAAAATCTAAGGAGTTATTACGTTCGATAACCAAAATAGCTCCTGTTTTGGTACTAGCCATTTTCTCGCATGCTTTTAATATGGCATCAACATCTGTATCTGTGGATAGACCTTCTTGTTTTAAGAATTTAAAATGCTTTACAAAGTTTCTCTTATTTGCGAAATTTGTAGAGCCGATCATTAAAAGGAATTTTCTGATCTCTTGTTGAAAAACTATAATTAGGGCAATAAGTCCGACTTGCATAAATGCACCTACCATACTGCTGATCATTTGCATGTCTAGCAATTCGGTCAATTTCCAAAAAGCCCATACAATGACAATCCCGATAAAAATATTAATGGCTACTGATCCCCTAACTAATTTGTAGATGTAGTATAGAAGTACGGCAACAAATATGATGTCTAGAACATCTGTAATCTTAAAGTCAATAAAATTTAAAAAATCCAATCAGTACCGTTTTAGTAAAATTAATAAAATTGACGACAACAAATTCATATAAACTTAGGCATTTAATTGTTCATAGAGTTTAATACATTCCATGGCTTCTTTTACGTCATGTACTCTAAGAATATTAGCCCCTTTCTGTAAGCAGATCATATGTAGTGCCGTTGTACCATTTAATGCTTGATTGGCAGTTGTGTCTAAAGTCTTATATATCATCGATTTTCTGCTGATACCAGCTAATAATGGGTGCTCAATGATTTTCATTACCTCCATTTGGTTTAAAAGTTTGTAATTCTGATGCAAACTTTTAGCAAAGCCAAAACCTGGGTCAATGATAATATCTTTTATTCCTAATGCCTTAGCTGCAACTAATCTCTCTGAAAAAAATGAAAGCACCTCTTTTACAACATCTTCATAATCTGTTTTTTGCTGCATGTTTTGTGGCGTGCCGCGCATATGCATCATAATGTATGGTACATGTAACTTGGCAACGGTGGGTAACATATCGCTATCCTGCAATCCCGCAGAAATATCATTAATTATGGAAGCGCCATTTTCAACACATGCTTTAGCGACATTACTTCTAAAAGTATCAATAGAGAGTATGATGCCTGGAAAATTCTTTAGAATTAAGTTGACAATGGGTGCTATCCGCTTTAACTCGATAGCTTCATCAACTTCTAAGGCACCTGGTCTTGTGCTATAAGCGCCTACATCAATAAAAGTAGCACCTTCGTTCAGCATTTTTTCAACCTGATTTAGTATACTCTTTTCGTCTTTGTATTTTCCGCCATCAAAAAAAGAATCAGGAGTAACGTTTAAAATACCCATTACTTTGGGCTGATCTAATGATAAAAGTTTACCGTTGCAATTTATGGTCATTATCAATTTTTAATAGGAATTTGTGGCATTTTCCAAGTTTAAACCGTCAATCTTGATGGTTCCAATTTTTTAAGCGAAATTTACACAAATTAGATAGAATTACATGCTAGATACGGCAAAGGAATACGATGAGGTTATTGAGGTTTGTTTAAATCTGTACCAGAAAAAAATGACAGATTACGGCAGTGCATGGCGAATTTTAAGATTGCCATCGCTAACAGATCAAATATTTATTAAAGCACAACGTATACGTAGTCTTCAAGAGAACGATGTTCGTAAGGTTGATGAAGGTGAGCGTTCAGAGTTTATCGGGATTATAAACTATTCGGTAATGGCATTAATTCAATTAGAACTTGGTGTTGCTGATCAGCCCGATTTAAACACCGAAAAAGCGGTAGAATTATACGAAAAGCATATTAAAATTACCAAAGAATTGATGTTGAACAAGAACCATGATTATGGTGAGGCTTGGCGAGATATGAGAGTGAGTTCTCTAACAGATTTAATTTTGCAAAAATTACTTCGAGTAAAACAGATAGAAGATAATAAGGGTAAAACTTTGGTAAGCGAAGGTATAGATGCCAATTATCAAGACATGATTAATTATGCTGTTTTTGCATTGATACATTTAGGTTCAGAATCAAAATAAGAATAAGAATGAGGTATTTAGTAGGTGTCGTAAGAATTTTTGTTGGTATACTTTTTATTATAAGCGGATTTATAAAACTGAACGATCCTGTTGGTTTTTCTTTTAAGTTAGAAGAATATTTTAGTCAAGGTGTGTTAGATCTGCCTTTTCTAACTCCTTTTGCTTTGGCAATTTCAATTCTTGTAGTGATTGTAGAGGTCATGGTTGGTGTTATGCTTATACTTGGCTACAAACGCAAAATCACGATTTGGACGCTGATTGCCATGATTGTATTCTTCACATTTCTAACCTTTTATTCTGCTTACTTCAATAAAGTAACTGATTGTGGTTGTTTTGGCGATGCTATAAAGTTAACCCCTTGGGAGTCTTTTACGAAAGATGTAGTGTTGTTGGCACTAATATTAATCATATATGTAGGTAGAAAATATATTACACCGTTAGTAAATTCAAAAGTCTTGACGACAGTTTTATCAGCATCGTTTTTTGCTTGTATTGGTTATGTATATTATGTTTTAAACCACTTGCCAGTAATAGATTTTAGACCTTATGAAATAGGTAAGAATATAGAAGAGGGTATGAGTACACCAGATGATGCGCCTAAAGCTATTTTTGAATACAGATGGAAGTTTGATGTAAACGGTAACGAAGAAATTCATATTAGTAATGGTGATTACCCAACTGTAGATGGGGAATTTATAGATGTTGAAACAGAAGAGATACAAGCGGGCTATGAACCACCTGTTCATGATTTTACCATAGAGCAGGCAGGAGAGGACTTCGCTGCCTCTTTATTACAAGAACCAAAATTGGTTATGGTAATAGCCTATGATTTAAGAAAAACGAATTTAGAAGAGTTCAAGAATATTAAAACAGTAGCCGATAAGGCTATAAAAGCTGGATATAAAGTAGTAGGTATGTCAGCTTCTGGTCCAGAACAAACGGATGCTTTGGTAAAAGAGTACAACCTAGGTTTTGATTTTTACTTTACAGATGAGACAACACTTAAGACTATTGTAAGATCAAACCCCGGAGTGTTGGTTTTAGAAAAAGGTACCATAAAACAGAAAGTTCATTACAACGATTTAGAAGATTTAATCTTCAATTAAGAAATTAAAGCGAAATAGTATAATTAGAAATAAAACAACATGAGAGCAAAGATAGTAGCAGGTAACTGGAAAATGAACAAGAATTTGGAGGAAACTGAAACGCTTTTAGCAGAGTTGGCGGCAAAGTTGCCAGATACAAATGCAGAGGTTATGGTTGCGCCAACATATGTAAACTTGGCTAGTGCCGTACGTGCTTTAGAAAGTTCTAAAATTGAAGTTATTGCACAGAACATGCATTATGCAGAAAGTGGTGCATTTACTGGTGAGATATCTGCAGATATGTTGTTGAATATTGGTGTTGATACTGCAATTATTGGACACTCAGAAAGAAGAGCGTATTTTGCTGAAGGCGATGAAATACTTTCAAAGAAAGTTATTACAGCTTTAAATAAAGGTATTCGTGTAATGTTCTGTTTCGGTGAGGAATTAGAAGATCGTAAATCTGGAAACCATTTCAAGCTAGTTGAAAGCCAGTTAAAGAATGTGCTTTTTAGTTTAGAACCATCTGCGTGGACTAATATTGTTTTGGCGTATGAGCCAGTTTGGGCAATTGGTACGGGTGAGACTGCTTCTCCTGAACAAGCACAAGAAATGCATGCATTTATTCGCAAAACTATTTCAGAAGCATTTGATGCCACTATAGCTAATAATGTAACTATTCTTTACGGTGGTAGTGTTAAGCCAGGTAATGCAGAAGAGATTTTTTCCAAACCAGATGTTGACGGTGGTTTAATTGGTGGTGCTTCTTTAGTTGCTGACGATTTTATTGCTATCATTAAAGCTATTTAAGCTAAGTATTTAAAATGAGTGATACAGTATATATTGAATACCGTTTTACGGTAAAACCAAAAGATCCGGCTTCAGACCTTCTCATTGCAGAATTGGGTGAAGTCGGTTTTGAAAGTTTTGTTGAAGAAGAAGATGATGTGTTGGCATACATTCAAAAAACTGATTGGTCTAAAGCTATATTAGAGGATCTTCCTATTTTAGAGAATCCTCGTTATAAATTTACTTTCGACTATAAAGAAATAGAGCAGGAGAACTGGAACGCTACTTGGGAGCAAAATTTTCAACCTATTATTGTTGATGATATTTGTATGATAAGAGCTCCATTTCATGAGACCATTAACGTAGATTATGACATTGTTATTGAACCAAAAATGAGTTTTGGTACAGGTCATCATGAAACAACTCATATGATGTTGCAGCATATTTTACAGTTAGATGTGAAAGGGAAGACTGTTTTAGATATGGGCAGTGGTACAGGTGTTTTAGCAATTCTAGCAGGTATGAGAGGGGCAACAACAATTGATGCTATAGATATTGATAATTGGTGTTACTTAAATGCTAAAGAAAATGTTGAGCGTAATAATATGGACTTCATTTCTGTATATGAAGGCGATGTAGCTTTACTAGAGGGCAAGAAGTACGATTTAATAATCGCTAATATTAATAGAAATATTTTATTGGCAGACTTACCTAGTTATGCAAAATCTTTGAATTCAGGCGGTACTTTGTTGCTAAGTGGTTTTTATACTGAAGACTTAGGTATGATCACACAAAAGTGTACTGATTTAGCGTTAAAGTTTGAAAAAAACCTTGAACGTAATAATTGGGTTGCCGCAAAATATGTAAATTAGAAGGTATTAATTGGAATATGATGAGCACAATAGAAGAAATTTCCGAAGAATTACTTTTAGAAGAAGAAACGGTTCAGCAGAATGAGATCGTTCTTTTTAATGATGAGGTCAATACTTTTGACCATGTTATAAATACATTAATGTCTGTTTGTGAGCATTCACCAGAACAGGCTGAGCAATGTTCTTTAATAGTACATTATAAAGGTAAGTGTACGGTTAAGACTGGTGAGTATGAAGAATTGAAACCACAATGTTCTAAATTACTGCAAGCAGGACTTAGCGCAGAAATTGTTTAAATCAGGCTTCGTAATTTGTAGAAGGGTAAAATAGTATTGAAATAAAAAAATCCCTTGAACCAAGTTCAAGGGATTTTTTTATTTCAATTAAACTCTTAAAAGAAATTTAAATAAGTCTTATAAAGCTTATACTAAAGGTACTCCGTTCAATCGTTTTTCGATTTTCTTCTTTTTGACTGTAACTTCTTTCATTACATCCATTAAGTTAGAATCTTTAGTTTCCTTATATATTTCATTAATACTTAAAATAAGTGCTTTTGCCTCTCTCGACGCTTCTACTCGGTCACTGGTAGACATATTACTCATTTTTCGACCTATAAATTCCTGAGCTTTTTCAAGTAACTCCATTTGCTTCTTTTTTTTCAAAGTTAACATAATATTCAAATTACGCAATTCTTTGTCAATTGTATATAGTTATGAGACTATTAGATAATAGTATTTATGAACAATTTAACGAAATAGGGGTGTTTTGACCGCTTTTTTTCAATTTATAGATTAATTTTTGTTGTCCGATTGTTGTTTTTTCAAGCTTTTTTGATAAAGTATGAGAAAAATTACGTTTAATTCAGTGTATTTCTATGCTTAATTATGAAATGTTTATTCTGTAGCGTTCAAATTGTTTATAAATGTAATTTCAAGTGTAATTACTTGCTGAATATATAAATTTAGATATATTTGTGTAATCGATTGCATTAAATTGACGGTGACTTGTAAAGCAATTTCTAAAGCGCTCTTTATGTAAATAGGAGTAGGTTTTGAATGTAAGTTTACTTTTTGTGTTGGTTTGAATTTTTTTTATAGAAATACAACCGATTGCCTTCTAGTTAAAATGATATTGATATTTTAAAGTAATGATAAGTAGTGTCAAGTAAAAACTACAATTGAATAATAATGATATGATAAAAAACAAAACCTTTATAACTAATGATTTTCTATTAGAAAATAAATTTGCGCAAAGGCTCTATCATGATTATGCTTCGCAAATGCCAATTATAGACTACCATTGTCATTTACCACCAGATGAAATTGCTAATAATAGGCAGTTCGAAAACCTGACCAAAATTTGGAATGATGGAGACCATTATAAATGGCGTGCGATGCGAACCTTTGGTATTGATGAAAAATATATTACGGGTGACGCTCCAGATAAAGAGAAATTTCTTGAATGGGGTAAAGCGGTGCCTTATACATTAAGAAATCCGTTATATCATTGGACACATTTAGAGCTTCAACGCTATTTTGATATTGATTTGTTGTTGAATGCCGATACGGCTAGCGAAATATATGATGAGGCAACAGCAAAACTTCAAACTTCAGAATATAGCTGTCAAAGTTTAATTAAGAAGATGAATGTAGAGGTTATTTGCACAACCGAGGATCCTATTGATAGCTTAGATCACCACGTTAAAATTAAGAATAGTAATTTCAATACAAAGGTAAGTACCGCCTTTAGACCAGATAAGGCTATTGTTATTTCTAATGATACCTACCTTGAGTATTTAGAAAAACTTTCGGCTGTTAGTAACGTAAACATAGATTCTTATAAGTCTTTGTGCGATGCGCTTTCCTTACGATTAGATTATTTTGCTGAAAACGGATGCACATTATCTGATCATGGTTTAAGCTATGTTCCGTTTAGAGTATTTACAGATGCTGAAATTGAGAATATTTTCCAAAAAAGGACAGAGAGAAAGCAATTAACTTTAGAGGAGGATGAAAAATTTCAAACTGCAATTTTATTATTTCTATGTGAACAATACCATTCTCGCGGCTGGATACAGCAATTTCATTTAGGTGCATTACGGAATAACAACGCGAGAATGACCCGAATTTTAGGTCCGGATACGGGTTGGGATTCTATCGGAGATTATTCGCAAGCAAGAACGCTTTCAAGTTTTTTAAATGCCTTAGATTCTAAAGACAAGCTTACTAAAACTATATTATATAATCTTAATCCGGCTGATAATGAAGTATTGGCAACCATGATTGGTAACTATAATGATGGTAAGGTAAAAGGTAAAATGCAGTTTGGTTCTGGTTGGTGGTTTTTGGACCAAAAAGATGGAATGACAAAGCAACTAAATGCCTTATCTAATATGGGATTAATAAGTTGTTTTATTGGTATGTTGACAGATTCTAGATCGTTTCTTTCATACCCTAGACATGAATATTTTAGAAGAATTGTTTGTAACCTCTTTGGTCAAGAAATGCAGAAAGGTGAACTGCCTCAAGATTTTGAATTGGTTGGTAAAATAATTCAAGATATAAGTTATAACAATGCCAAAGCTTATTTCAAATTTTAAGCAATATAAAGCTATGAAAACTATAAAAATCGTACTGCTATTCATTATAATTGGCACCTTTTTAGGTTGTGAAATACAAAGCGAAGTAAAAACATTACGATTGGGTCATGGTCTAGATGTTAGCCATTCTGTACACAAGGCAATGGTAAAAATGGCTGAAGATTTGTTGGTGCGATCTGGGGGTAAGCTTAAACTTGAAATCTATCCTAGTCAGCAATTGGGTACTGAAAGAGAATGCTTAGAACTTTTACAGATCGGTAGTTTAGATATGACCAAAGTATCTGTTGGTGTATTGGAGAATTTTGCTCCAAAAATGAAGGTTCTTGGTCTTCCTTTTTTGTTTAGAGATCGTCAACACTCATTTAATGTACTTGACGGACCTATTGGAGAGATGTTATTGAACGACGGTGAGAAATATTGGTTAAAAGGCTTAGGATATTATGATGCCGGTAGCCGTAGTTTTTATACCATGAATAAACCTATTGAAAAACCAGATGATTTGATCGGTGAGAAAATACGGGTTATGGAAAGTGCCACTGCTGTTAATATGGTAAAAGCCCTTGGTGGTTCCCCAACTCCAATTTCATGGGGAGAATTATATACTTCCCTGCAACAAGGGGTAGTTGATGGTGCAGAAAATAATCCTCCAAGTTTTTACCTTTCTAGACATTATGAGGTTTGTAAATATTATTCTTTAGATGAACATACCGTGTTGCCAGATGTTTTATTGATAGGTACATATGTATGGGATAAGTTAAATGAGCAAGAGCGAAAATGGCTTAAAGAAGCAGTGAAAGAATCGGTGAAATACCAACGAATTCTTTGGGCAGAAGCAGAAGAGGAAGCATTACGCGAAGTTCAAAAAGCAGGAGTACAAGTTATAAGACCAGATAAATCACTTTTTGCAGAAAAAGTACAAAGCATTTTTGAAGGTTATAAAGAGGATAAAGAAATGTATTCGCTTATCAAACAAATTCAAGAAACTAAATAGTTTACTATGCGAAACAAAATAGATTCCATTTTAGGCAAGACATTGGTGCTTATTATGTCAGTTATGGTCATAAATGTGCTATGGCAAGTATTTACAAGATATGTAACGGGCAATCCAAGTTCCTTTACAGATGAGCTGGCGCGTTATCTTATGATTTGGATCGGTGTACTTGGTGCTGCATATGTTTCTGGTCGAAACTTACATGTGGCTATTGATATTTTACCATTAAGGCAAAGTAAGAAAACACAGAAAAAATTAAAAGTTATTGTAACCACTTTAATTATTCTATTTGTCTTTTTCGCTTTTGTAATAGGTGGATCAAGATTGGTGTATATCTCTTATGTTCTAGGGCAACAATCACCGGCTTTACAATTACCATTGGCAGTAGTTTATCTTATAATTCCCATTAGCGGTTTATTGATTATGTATTACAAAATATCTGACTTAAAAAATATCAATTCATGATGGAGCATCTACCAATTATTGTTTTAGTACTAAGCTTTATTTGTTTGTTATCAATAGGTACGCCGGTAGCTTGGAGTATTGCTATTTCATCTTTACTGACCATGTTAGTAAGTATACCTGCTATGCCAGCATTCACTACAGTATCGCAGCGTATGGCGACCGGTTTAGATAGTTTCGCCCTCTTGGCTATACCTTTCTTTGTACTTTCTGGTGAATTGATGAATAAAGGTGGTATTGCTCACAGACTCATTGCTTTTGCAAAAACTTTGGTAGGGTCCTTTCCTGGCGGCTTGGCTTTAATCAATGTAATTGCTGCAATGTTAATGGGAGCTATCGCTGGTTCAGCAATGGCATCTGCATCTGCCATGGGAAGTATTTTAGGTCCAGAAATGGAAAAAGAAGGGTACTCTAAAGAATTTGGTGCGGCAGTAAATATAACATCAGCAACCACAGGTTTAATTATTCCACCAAGTAATGTATTGATCGTTTATTCATTAGCAAGTGGTGGTGCGTCTATTGCAGCTTTATTCTTGGCAGGATACATTCCTGGTATTATGACAGGATTATTTCTAATGATAGTGGCATCTTTTTGGGCGAAAAAGAAGAAATATAAAGTTGGTAAGCGTAGTAGCTTAAAAGAAGTAGGTAAAACGTTTATTGATGCATTACCTAGTCTTTTTATGCTTGTAGTAGTAATAGGAGGTATAGTAACGGGGATTTTTACAGCTACAGAGGCTTCTGCCATTGCTGTACTATACAGTTTAATTTTAGGTTTTATTTACAAGGAAATTACCTTGCCAAAACTACCTCAAATTTTATTGGATTCTTCGGCTACGACTGCAATTGTTATGTTATTGATAGGTTCTTCTATGTGTATGTCATGGGCATTGTCTTATGAAAACATTCCACAGGATATTAGTAGCGGAATTTTAAACTTAAGTGATAATAAAATTGTTATTCTATTGATTATCAACTTATTGTTATTGTTCGTAGGTATTTTTATGGATATGACACCCGCAGTTTTAATTTTCACTCCAATATTTTTACCAGTTGTAACAAAACTAGGTTTGGATCCTGTTCACTTTGGTATTATCATGGTTCTTAATTTATGTATAGGATTGTGTACACCACCTGTAGGGTCGGTCTTATTTGTTGGGGTTGGTGTAGCCAAAACTACCATAGAGAAAGTCTTTAAGCCTTTATTGCCTTTGTTTATAGCAATGATTGTTGCACTGTTTTTGGTAACCTATATTCCACAGTTAAGTTTATGGTTGCCTAGCTTATTTGATTTGTAAAATTGCGCTATGATAGTTATTGGCTTAATTGAGATTGTAGGGAGGGAGATGAAATTATAATTTACTTGTGTTTGCTAGATGATTTTCTAATAATCAATTTAGCAGGTAGCACAACGTCTTTATGAATTTTCACGTCTTGATTACTTTCTATCTGCTCTAAGAATACTTTAGCAGCCATTTTTCCCATTTCTACGGGCGACTGATCTACAGAGCTAATAGATGGCTCTAAAAATTGGGTAAAGGGCTCATTACTAAATCCTACTACACAAAAATCTTCTGGTATTTTTACAGCTATACTTTGTAGGTATTTTACAGCTCCCAACAATCCATTATCTGTAGAAGAGAAAATAGCATCGGGTGGTACTGGCAAGTTCATGAGTTTTTCAGCAGCTTCTTTACCTGCTTCCATATCACTTTTTAAGGTAATTACGTAATCGCTATTGTAGGCTACACCATGTTTTGAAAGTGCATCTTTATAGCCTTTAAATCTGTTGTTATATAGTTCAATATTTTGATTTACATTAAAATGGGCTATTCTTTTGCAGCCTTGGTTTATTAAATGTTCGGTTGCATCAAAGCCACCTTGATAATCATCTATGGTTACCGTACTAATATCATCAAAATGTAAAACACGATCAAAAAATATAAAGGGAGAAGATTTTTTTAAAACCTGATGTAATTGATTTTTATTCTCATTTGTAAAAGAGGTAGACACTAGAATGCCATCGACCTGAGCATTTATCAAATTTTGAATAATTTTCTTTTCACGATCATTTTCCTCATGGGTTTGGGAAATGATAACATGAAAGCCTTTTGGATAGAGTTCTTCTTCAATACCACGTATTACAGAGGCAAAAAAGTTCTTATTAATAAACGGTACTACCACACCTACATTATTGCTCTTGCCACTTTTAAGTGCAACGGCAAGTCTATTTTGTTTATAATTTAATTTTTCAGCAGTGGCAAGAACCAGGTCGCGAGTTTTTTCGCTTATTTTAGGATTGTTGTTTAAAGCCCTAGAGACAGTAGCTGCAGTTATTTTCAGCTCTTTTGCAATATCATAAATGGTGGCTTTCTTGCTCATAAAAAAGTGTAGAACGAATTTACGATTATTGAACCATAAATTGTTTCTGCAAGTTGCTTAAATATAAATGGGAGTTAAATTTTGAAACTAAAACCTTCTTCTACCTTTTTTTGGTATTTATCTTCATCGAATTCAAATAGAAAGGCACCTTTTTTAGATGAACTCATATCTTTTTCTTTCAATTTAGTCAATAGGTCAAAAGAGTTGAATTTGTTGATAAAATTTCTTTTGTCCAATTCGGTATCTAAAATCGCTTCATAAAGTTTTTGAAGTTGGCGCATGGTAAATTTTTCTGGTAAAAGCTCAAATCCGATGGGTTTATTGCCAACTCTATTTCGAAGAGATTTAAGAGCATCTTGTACCATGTCATTATGGTCAAAAATTAATTCAGGACAATCTTTAAGATCAAACCATTTAATTGGGTTTTGCTTTAAAAGATCTTTACAATGATGGGCTATATCAATTAGCGCAAAATATGATACTGATATGGTTCTTTCTTCCGGATCACGGTCTAATTTAGAATAGGAATGAACCTGTTCCATGTAAATGTTGTTCAGTCCTGTTAAATGACTAAGAATTCTTGTTGCTGCAACATCTAAATTTTCCTCTTTTTTAAGAAAACCACCTATTAGTGACAATTCGCCTTTGGCTGGTTCAAAGTCTCTTTGTACAAGTAATATTTTTAATTCTTCTTGATAAAATCCGAATATAATACAATCTACAGCAAGTAAGACTTTGTCTTCTTTGCAATAATTATTCAAAACCATTCCTTAATTTTTGCGAGCCTAAATTAATAAGATTGAATCAAATAAAACCCTTTTAATTACGAAAAGGTTTGAGCATTTTTTTTCTATAGTTGCCTATTATTAAATATGTTAATGAGTTTACAGGGGTATTTTGTAAAATGAAAACTAAATAGATTTCTTTTGTGATATAACGTTAGTAAGTGAGAATTACAGAGCGGAGCAAACTTTTGGTATAGCTTCTATAGCGTTAATTTAGTTTAAGTAGCGTATAATGACTTTCAAATTATTTATAATATTTTGAATAGACAGTTTATAATTCATCGTTTAGAATTAAATGTGGTTAGGTAAAAATAAAGTTTATCTATACATTTAATTTGTTACTAAGCACTAATAGTATGAGATTAGAAAAGCAGACTGCTCTTTTGATAGGGATTTATATTGTTTTGACAGTTTGTTTTGCTTGTAATGAGAATATTAAAAAGAAAATCATCAGAGAAAAGGAAAGTATGATGCAAATCGATAAAAACGTTTACGGTAGTACTATAGATAACAACTATGTATCAGAATTTAGTTTACGTAATGTAGGTGGAATAGAAGTGAATATTATCACTTATGGAGGTATAATAACAAAAATAATGGCTCCTGACTCAGAAGGAAGAATGGAAAATGTTGTATTAGGTTTTGATAACCTGGAACAGTATGAAAAAGAGAACCCTTTTTTCGGAGCTTTGGTAGGTCGTTATGGAAATAGAATTGCAAAAGGAAAATTTAGTTTAGAAGGTGTAGCTTATACTTTGGAAAAGAACAATGGAGATAATTCTTTGCATGGAGGACTAAAGGGTTTTGATAAGGTTGTTTGGCAAGTTGAGGAGGTAAAAGAAACAGATTCGTTTGTCTCTTTAAAATTAAGCTACCTAAGTGAAGATATGGAAGAGGGTTTTCCAGGAAATTTAAAAACAAACGTTACCTATACCTTACATAAAGACAATAGCTTAGATGTTTTGTACGAAGCCACAACAGATAAAACTACAATTGTCAATTTAACGCAACATTCTTATTTTAATTTATCAGGAAATTTTTCTGAATTAATTTTAGATCATGAAGTAGCCATTGACGCAGATAAATTTGTGCCGGTTGACCCAAAACTTATACCCTTAGGTGAGTTAGCTTCTGTACAAGACACTCCTTTCGATTTTAGAAAGGCTAGGTTAGTAGGTAATGCAATCAATGCGGATAATGAACAAATTAAATTAGGAAGTGGTTACGATCATTGTTGGGTACTTAATAGTCAAGAAAAGGGATATCGTTTAGTAGCAAAAGCATATCATTCAAAGTCTGGGCGCTTAATGGAAGTTTTTACCGATCAACCTGGTATGCAATTATATACTGGTAACTTTTTAGACGGAACTTTACCTGTGCCAGGTGGTGGTACCTATGCAAAAAGAAGCGGATTATGTTTTGAGACACAACATTACCCCGATTCGCCAAATCAACCACAATTTCCAAGTACTACGTTAGAACCGGGGAAAAAGTATATCACAAAAACAACTTTTAAATTTTCTACAAAATAGTTAGTTGAGTAGGAAAAAGGAAGAGTAGTTTCAATAAGGTAGATTCGTTAGTCTATATATTTATAGGATTATTGTATTAATGTTATGATTATCTTTTAGGGAGATAATCCTTTTATTTCCATCATATTTTCAATTTGTAAGTTGTAATTTTTACATGGATATGTTGTGCTAGTAATTTTGGTTATTGAGATAATTAAAATCATGATAACAGGATATTTTTATCCATATAAAATAAAACATCATGCAAAAACCAAATAAAAGATTAGAAGGGCAAACGTGCATAGTTACGGGCTCTAGTGATGGTATCGGCGAAGCTGTTGCAAAAGCAATGGGTATGGAAGGAGCCAATATTGTTGTTAATTACCACAGTAGTAAAGAAGAAGCTGAAGAAGTCGCACATTGGATCAGTACAAATTCTAATTGCGGTAGTGCAATAGTCGTTAAATGCGATGTCAGTAAAGAAGATGAGGTTAAGAACATGTTCAAGAAAACTATTGCTGAATTTGGTACTGTAGATGTTTGTGTAGCCAATGCAGGTTTGCAGTTGGATCATTCACTTCATGAGATGCCATTGAAAGATTGGCAAAGAGTGATAGATGTAAATCTTACAGGTCAGTTTCTTTGTGCTAAAGAAGCTATTATAGAATTTAAGCGAAGAGGAATGAGACCAGAGATTTCGAAATCTCTTGGTAAAATAATTCATATGAGCTCGGTTCATGAGGTAATTCCGTGGGCGGGTCATGCAAATTATGCAGCTTCTAAAGGCGGATTGGTAATGTTGATGCAAACCATTTGTCAAGAATACGGTCCAGATAAAGTAAGATGTAATTCAATAGCTCCGGGAGCAATAAAAACAGATATAAATAAAGATGTGTGGAGTACTCAAGAAGGTAGAGATGGTATGTTAAAATTAATACCATACAAACAGATTGGTGTGCCAGACGATATTGGTAGTGTGGCTAGTTGGTTAGCATCTGATGAGTCTGAATATATAAATGGAACCACTATTTTTGTAGATGGCGGTATGACCTGCTATCCAGGTTTTACCGCAAATGGATAAATGAAAAACTAAAAAAAGCCACCCATTGGGTGGCTTTTTTTTCTCTTAAAAAGAGATAAATTATTTCATCATTGGCTTGTAATCAAATTTTTGTCCGCCAACAGATGCAACTGCCATTAATCCTGCTTTTGGTAAAGCAAAAACGGCTACACCATCTCTATATTTAGCATTTACAGAAACACCAGATTTCAATGCAACTGCAGAAGCTTCTGCAGAAAATTCAAAATCTCCGTCTTTAAATTCAGCCAAATCATCAGCTGTTTCAAAAAATATCACTTCGGTGATTGCTTGACCTCCTGCCTGTAGACCTACACTTAATTTTTTCAAATCAGCCATACCCACCATAGTACCATTTTCATATACCACACCATTACCTGATGCACCACCAATGATGAATCCGCCTTTACCCACATTTGGGAATATTACATACCCGGCAGAGTTGGTAAAAAATTGGTCTAAACCAACTTCCATAGTCATTAATTTTTCTTTCGCTTTTTCTGAATCTTTTATTATTTTCTGGTCTTTAGTGCTTTGTGCATTTACGCCAACAGCTAAGAATAATAAGGTTGCGAATGTTATTGATTTTAAAATTTTCATTTGTTCTAAATTTTATATGTTATTGAAATTATATTATATAACAAAAGTATAATTAGCTTGGCGTATTTCTTATCCTAATAGCCATAAAATTTAGCTCAATACGAAGTTAAACATATGTTAATCAGTTAATTATAAGTTAATATTTGAAATTAGGTGAGTATGTTTTAATCTAAATCATTTATAGAAAGCACTTTATCTCTAATTTCCATTTCTTAAAAATTTGTTAATTAATTACATTAGTTCTATATTCATGGAATATTAAAACCTAGAAGCTATGGATAATAACGAGAACTTTTTAGATTCAAAGATGGTTGCAAATTTTCTTATTGTATTTGCACTAATTTTTACTGCTATTTATTACTTTAATTATTCTGATGAAATTGAGGGTGAGGTTAATACGGTTATTGTTAATTCGTTGAAAGATGTAAACAATAGTTTGGCAGAGCAAGAGACTGCCAGTAAGTAATTGAAATTTCTGACCATAACTATAGGCTGTCAATTCATTGTAATTGGCAGCTTTTTTTATACCTAATTTTTAATACTGTTATCTCTTTCCAACAATAACATTAGCTATTAACGCTGCTACAATCATAACAATGCCTAATAGACTCCAAGGCGAGTATATATCTCCGAACCAAAAAATACCCACAGATATGGTGAATATGACTTCAATATATTTTAAAGGTGCAACCAAGTTGGTCTTCGCAATCTGAAAAGCTTTAGTCATAAACACCTGACCGAAAAAACCGAATATTCCTAGGCTTGATAATAATAACCAATCAATACCCATAGGGGGCACCCAATCTTTAATACTTAAAACACCTCCTATTACAGCACCTATAAACATAAAGTAATTTACGATTACTAGAGGGTGATCACCGTTCCCAATTTTTCTAATCAATACATATACCAATCCGCTGAAAACAGATGCTGCCAATACTAATAGTAGACCAGTGGTATTTATATTATTATCAAACCCTTTTAAGACTAAAACGCCGGCAAATGCGAATAAAAATAGAAACCATTGAATAGGTTTTAATCTTTCTTTAAGTAAAAAAACAGCAAACACAGCGGCATAAATAGGAGCGAGATATCTAAGTGATACAGCCGTACCAACAGGTAAATACTTTAGGGACATAAAAAATAAACTCATGGCGGTTAAACCTGCAAGAGCCCTAAATATCATAAACCTTCGGTTATTGCCTAATATGGGTATACCCTTTATTAGTATGTAGGTAGTTCCTAAAATCAGGGATCCTATGGTTCTGAAGAATACAATTTCAAACGTGGGAATATGTGCTAGATATTTTATAAACGAGTTCATTAAACTAAATGAAAACGTACTAATAATCATAAATAATATTGCCTTCTTCATTGTCCAAAATTGTCTTTGCAAAGTTACTGGGGAGAAATAAAATTATACCTGAATACTATTAGAAATAACTATTTAGCTATAAGTTTTACGATACCCGTAATTTTAGAGGGATATGTGTTGTCTTTCAATCAGATAATTGACTTTGAAGTTCATAAACGAAAAGAATGCTATAAATTTTTTATCATTTCTATTTTAGCGACAATTCTGTTAATAATCATCTTGTATCTAGTTATAATAGGCAGAACATTATGTATCATTTTAAGAATTCTATTAACTTGCCAGTACAAAACAAATTGGTTGATTTAGTCCTCATTTTAGTAGTACTGAATCTTACTCAATATTGATAAAACAGAATTAATATGAACGAATTGTTATCGTTAAAAGATAAAAATTATGCCCTATCTGGGGGAACAGGAACCTTGGGTGGTTCAATTGCTCAATATTTGGTACAAAATGGAGCAAAGGTTCTCTTGTTAGGAAGGTCAGAAGATAAATTAAAAGAGAAGCAAACTGAGCTAAATAAACTTGTTGCTGATAGTGCATTTATTTTTAAAGTAGATGTAATGAATGAGAGTGATCTTATCAACTTAAAAAACAAAATTAAAAAGGATTTTAACCACTTAGACGGGTTAGTGAATCTTGCTGGAGGAAATATACCTGGTGCAACTTTAAAACCAGATCAGACCATTAGGGATATTGAAATGGGCGATACTAAACAGGTTGTTGATATTAATTTATTCGGAACGGTTACACCAACTGTTATTTTAAGTGAATTAATGGTAGAACAGGGTTATGGATCTATTGTTAATATTTCATCTATGGCGGCTAAGCAAACTATTTCCAGAGTTCTAGGTTATTCTATGGCTAAAGCTGCAGTAGATATTTTTACGAAATGGATGGCCAATGAACTAGCGTCTAAGCATGGTGATAAAATTAGAGTAAACGCCGTAGCTCCGGGGTTTTTTATTGGTAATCAGAATAGAAGATTGCTTACTAATGAAGATGGATCATTTACAGAAAGAGGTAATAGTATTATTAAAAATACTCCAATGGGACGTTTTGGCGATGCTTCTGAGCTTAATGGTATGGTTCACTATCTACTTAGTGATGCCTCAAGTTTCGTTACTGGAAGTATCTTTGATGTTGATGGCGGATTCAGTTCTTTTTCTGGTGTTTAAATAGTATTTATATAATAGAACTGCGACCCTTTTTTGCAATCGATTACACTTATATTTTGTGATGATTTGCAGTATTATGAGTGTATCGATTATTTGAAATAAATAGTTACTTGGCTCAACTTTCTGATTTGCAATTGGAGATTGGGATGAAATTTATAATTCCTATTATCAAATAAATAAATTAATATTTAAGTTATAATCATATATAGTTTCATGCGCATATCATTTTTATTCTTACTAATTATTTCATCACTATTATTTTCTTGTCAATCTAAGTTTAATGAAACTATAATTGCTTTAGATTCTTATAAAATTGAAGACGGATTTAATTTAGAAGTGATAGCCGCAGAGCCCCTTTTAAAAGCGCCGGTAGCTATAGGTTTTGATGCAAAAGGTCGAATATGGGTAGCACAGATGCCGGGTTATATGAATGATTTACAAGGGTCTGGTGAAGAAGACCCTTCTGGTAGTATTGTTATTTTGGAAGATTTGGATAATGACGGTATTGCTGATCATTCAAAAGTTTTTATGGATAGCCTAGTGATGCCCCGTGCATTGGTACATGTCTATGGCGGATTGTTATATGCAGAACCACCATATTTATGGTTTGTTGATATTAAGGATGATAAGCCCGTAAATAGGGTGATGGTAGATTCTATCTATGCTGTTGCTGGAAATCCAGAGCATCAACCAAACGGACTAGAATTAAATATTGATAATTGGATTTATAATGCGAAATCTAATTTTAGATATAGAAGAAAAGCTGGGAAATGGGAAAAAGAACCCACCACTTTTAGGGGCCAGTGGGGAATTACCCATGATAATTTTGGGAGGTTATATTACAATGATAATTCTAGAATACTACTTGGGGATTATGCTCTGCCAAATACATTTATCAATAATAAATTTTTTACGCCAAAATCTAGTTTAGATAAGCTTCTGACTAATGATCAAAGGGTATATCCTGTATTTGCCGGTTCGGTTAATAGGGGGTATGCAAAAGGTGTTTTAAATGCTGATAGCATTTTAGTGAATGCAACCGCTGCATGCAGTCCTTTAGTGTATAGGGGAGGTGAGTTTACAGAATCTTATGACGAAAATGTTTTTATCTGTATACCAGAAGGTAATTTAGTAAAGCGAGCACTATTGACTTTTACGGGAGATTCTGTTATTGCAAAACAAGCTTGGCAAGAAAAGGAATTTATAACTTCTACCGATGAAGGTTTTAGACCTGTAAGTTTAAAAAATGGTCCAGAAGGTAGTATGTATATAGTGGATATGCATAGAGGGATGATAGGTCATCATGCGTACATGAGTCCGTATCTAAGAGATAAGGCAAAGGCCAAGGAATTGGACACTATTATAAACTTTGGAAGGATACTAAAAGTTGCTCACGAGAATTCTACAGCTGATAAATTACCTGACTTTAATGCCTTGAACGGAAGTGAATTGGTGAAATTACTATCTAACGATAATGGTTGGATTCGAGACCGTGCACAGCATTTTCTAATTTTTAAAGAAGTTAAAGATGTAATTGATGAAGTAAAAGAAGTAGCACTTAATTCTAAAAATCAGTGGAGCCAAATACACGCATTATATGTGCTGGAGGGGTTGAACGCTTTATCGTTTGATTTCTTGACAACCATAATAGATAAGAGTAATAGTCAAGTAGCTTCCCATGGCTTGGTCCTATTAAAGGATTTTGCATCCACAGCGCATATAGAAAAGGCGCTAGTTTTATTTAATAATGTGATAGAACGTAACGAAATTGAATTAGACCTGTACTTAGGGAATGGGTTAGGAACTTGGATGTATTTAGATGAAAGTAAATTCACACCTGTTATGATGAAAACCTTAACAAGAAAACCGGACAATAACACTTTAGCAGATGCGGTAATTGGTGGTTTGTCTGCTGTAGATACAGAGGTCTATAACAATACCGTTATCATGGATAGTTTAAAGCATACGCCGTTTGTAAACAAGTTGGCAAGAACTATTTCAGATAAGAATGCAGGTAAGATGAACGCCATTTTCACTAAAGAAAAAACTACAGAAGATACCCGCACTAGTGGTGCAAGAATGTTTTTTCAAATTTGTGCATCTTGTCATGGAGCCGGAGGAAAGGGCATAGAAGGTTTGGCACCTCCTTTAATGAACTCTGAGCATGTGAAAAACACAGAGAGATTGGCTCTTATAATATTACATGGTCTTGAAGGACCTGTACACGTTAATGGTGAGCTTTATAATATAAACTTGGCAATGCCCGGTCTTATAAGAAATGACAATATTACCGATAAAGACATTGCCAATATTATATCATATGTAACCAACGCTTTTTCTGATAAACCAAAAAGATTGAGCACCACACGTATACAGAAACTAAGAAATGTAAAGTCTTTCTCTGGTATGGAATTTACAGAGAAAGAACTTCAAGCACTTGATAAATAATTACCAAGCTATTTCATACTTTTTCTAATGCCCATTTCTAGACCTCTTAGCTCAGCCAAACCTCTTAGTCTACCTATGCCAGAGTAACCTGGGTTTGTTTTCTTTCTTAAATCATCTAACATTTTATGGCCGTGGTCTGGGCGTAATGGCATTCTAGTATCTGTTCTGCCAGAGGCTTTTCTCTTTTCTTGTTCTTTTATCAATGCCTGCATAACCAAAAACATATCTACATCTCCTTCTAAATGATTTGCTTCATGAAAATTACCATGAGCATCACGCTGTGTACTACGTAAATGAATAAAATGAATGCGATCACCTAAGCGCTCTATCATTCCGGGTAAATCATTATCTGGTCTAACACCAAATGAACCTGTACAAAATGTAAGTCCGTTGTTTGGACTATCTACAGCATTGTAAAGGTCAATGATATCTTGCTCTGTACTTACAACTCTTGGAAGTCCTAAAATTGGAAATGGTGGATCATCAGGATGAATACACATACGCACACCCGCCTTTTCAGCTACTGGAATAATATTAGATAAAAAATCGAATAAATTATCCTTAAGTTCTTTTGGTCCAATAGCGTCATAGGTAGCTAAAATTGTATTGAACTCTTCTAGAGAATATCCTTCTTCTGCACCAGGTAGACCAGCTATAATATTGCTGATTAATTTGGTTTTATCGTCTTCAGAAAGCGACTTTAAGTATTCTTTAGCGGCAGTTTTTTGGGCTTTTGAGTAGGTATCTTCAGATCCTGGTCTTTTCAATAGAAATAATTCAAAGGCCGCGAAAGCAGCAGCTTCAAAACGTAGTGAGGTAGAGCCATCTTCTACTTCATAATCTAGATTGGTCCGTGTCCAATCTAATACAGGCATGAAGTTGTAACAGACCGTATCTATACCACATTGACCTAGGTTAGCAATGGTTTGTTTATAGTTCTCATAATAAACTTTATAATCCCCTTTTTGGGTTTTTATTTGTTCATGTATGGGAACGCTCTCTACAACAGACCATGTTAAGCCAGCGGCTTCTATTATATTCTTACGCTCAATAATTTCTTCTACCGACCATACTACGCCATTAGGAATATGATGCAAAGCACTAACTACACCTGTTGCACCTGCTTGTCTAATATCTGATAATGATACGGGGTCATTTGGACCGTACCAACGCCATGTTTGTTCCATTAAAGGTAAATTTTTAAGATATGATGCGGAATTAAATATCTTTTATTTCCCACCCTGGTTCATATGTTCTTGACCATAATTTCATGGCTTCTCTATTAAATATACGTCCAGTAGTTTCATCTATTTCAAAAGAGTCATCTATTCTAGATGCAATATTAGCATAATGGGTTAACATTTGGCTAATTGAACCCTCGTCAATTGGAGAAGTTAATGCAGCTTTTCCTCTTATAGCATCAAAAAAGTTAACGGTATGCAATGTAGACATATCACCACCACCGCCAAGTGCAGTGCCAGCTTCTTTGCCAGATGATAAGTTTTCTTTGATTAAGCCTCCTTTTTGATCATATAACTTATAACCGCCACGATCTATGTAAGCTGTACCCTCAGATCCAGAAACTATGGTACCTCTACCATATTTATTTCCATATTTGTGATAGCCTGTTCTACTATTACCATCCCATTTTATGGTTTTATTCCCAGCAAACTTAAAAGTAGCCTCCATGGTATCGTACATTTCCCAACCATCATCTTTGTAATGGTGTTTTCCCGCATCTACAGATACATGTTCAGGGTAGGTAACGCCTAATGCCCAGCGGGCAATATCTAATTCATGGGTTGCATTATTACCCATTTCTGCGGTACCATAATCCCACCCGTACCAATGCCAATTATAGTCCCAAGTATTATCTGTGTACTCGCGTCTTGGAGCCGGACCTTGAAAAAGGTCCCAATCTAGACCTTCTGGTGGGTTGGTTTTTGTTTGGTGAGGTACACGACCTCTTCCACTAATGTAAAATGCAGTTGCTTTATACACATCGCCAATAATACCATCGTGAATTTCTTTTATAATTTCTTTTGATTCTAATGCTGAGCGTTGTTGATTACCCATTTGAACCACTTTATTGAATTTCCTTTGATAGGCAACTACCAATTCGCCTTCACGCGGATTATGACTGCATGGTTTCTCTAAATATACATGCTTGCCAGCTTGCATTGCCATACATGCACCTGGTGCATGCCAATGATCTGGGGTAGCCATGAAAATGGCATCTACCTCTTTATCATCTAAAATTTTACGTATGTCATTCTCTAATTTTGGTTTGTTACTTAATTTATCACTTACTTCAATTAAAGCTTTATCGCGTTGACTTTTCATTACATCACATAGATACGTTAGCTCTACATTGTTTTTCTTGTGAGCTATAGCTGGTATGTATGCAGGGTATCTTCTTCCTAAACCTTGAATTGCAACATGAATTCTATCGTTTGCACCAATTATTTTAGAATAACTTTTAGCCGTCATTGCATTTGCGCTAGAGCTAGCGAACGTTGCACCTACGGCACCAAGGGCAGTTTTCTTAATAAAATTTCTTCTGTTTGAACTCATGATAGTTATTCTTTAGTGTTGTTGATAGAACGAATTTTTACATTTTTGAAGGATACAAGGTCGCCGTGGTCTTGAAGTAAAATTTGACCTTTGTCCAATTCTCCAAAATTTGGCCATTTTGCATATTTACTTTCGGCTACTAGTTTTCTGTACCTATCACTCTTTCTTTCGTATTCGAGCACTTTTGTGCCGTTTAGCCAATGCTCAACATGATTGTTTTTAGAAATTATGTGAGCAGTGTTCCACTCTCCAATTGGTTGAATTGGTTTATTGACATTTGCCTCTATTAAATCATATAACGAACTAACGGTTCTACTGCCTTCATGATTACCAAGTTTTGCATCGGGGTGAAGGTTGTCATCTAAAATTTGATATTCTAAACCTATAGAAGAGCCTTCGCCTTTGTTGATATTTGTATCAACATAATATTTAATACCACTATTTGCACCAGGTGTTAATTTGAAATCTACTTTTAATTCAAAATCTCCATAATGTTCTTTGGTTACAATATCTCCACCAGCTGTAGATTCTGCTCCACCCGACGAAAGCACACTTAAAACTCCGTCTTCAATTATCCATCCTTTATCAGGAAACTCTTCCAATTTGGCACCTTTCCATCCATTTGTTGTCTTCCCGTCCCAAAGTAATTCCCAACCATCTTTTTTCTCATCAATTGATAAATGATTTTTAATGACAATTGGGGTAAGTGGTGATGTTCTCGAATATTTAGAAACACTATCTGTAATGATGTTGATATTTTTCCAAATAATGTCGGTTCCGGCTTTTTGATCTTTAGAAATACTATGAACCTGTAAACTAATAAATCCTTTAGCAGTTTTATCATCTATAAGGTATGCGGCGGGAACATCATTTACCCATGTTTTTATAGTATCGCCAATAGCTTCTATGCGGTAATTGTTCCATTCGTTTTGTTTGAAAGCTTTTTGTGCCTTAGGATTGTTGGTCATTGGATTTAACCATCCACGTCTACCTTCGTCATATATTCCACCACTCCAAGCTCTTTCAGATGGGTCTATTTCCACTTGATACCCATGTACTCTGCCATTTTGATAATTAGGTATACTATTACTTCGAATTTGGATACCTGAATTCATGGAAGAATCAACCTTGTAATCCAATTCTAAAATAAAATTATCATATAATTTTTTAGTAGATAAAAAGGTGTTCGGTGTACCATGTGTGGTTGTGCCAACTATGGTACCATCTTTTATAGCGTAAGTGGCCTCTCCACCAAGCTTTTGCCAACCATTTAAAGTTTCTCCATCAAATAAAGCTACCCATGGGGTATCATCATTTGGATTTTCTTTACAGCTCGCAAAAATTAAAAGAATTAGTAAAGCAATTGTGTTTACTGTTGTTCGCATCTTGTCCATTTTGTATTTTAAATTTGGATATGGTTTGATTGTGTTATTCAGGTTAAATATCGCTATTAATTCAATTTAATGAGATATAGATAATGTGTAATCGATAACTTGTGAGAATATTATTCATATTTATCTAAAATATTGAAAATTTGATAACATAAAAATATGTTATTTTTTGTAGTTGAGTCCTTTTTTTGATGTATTAACAGGATGTTAACATTTGTGATTTTATCATTTCTTTTTTATTGATTTTTTTAGATTAAAAAGGCACATAAAAATCATTTATGGCATCTTTTTACTCATATCTATTACCTGTACAGTTATGAAATATCTAGTTTTAATCATAACAAATTTTACGCTTTTCAATAGAGCTTAATTCAAACATAATTTACCATACTTATATAAAATGAAGAACTCTAAAAAATCTAATAAAATTTCGAAACAGTCCCTATCTCGTAGAGGCTTTTTGACTAAAACCACTTTGGCTGTTGGGGCAGTTACAATTCTTCCAAGGCACGTATTTGGTAGAGGTTTTACAGCACCTAGCGATAGACTTAATTTAGGCTTTATTGGTTTAGGTAAACAATGTCAAGGATTGGCTAAAAATTTTACTGCTAATACAAATGCACAAATTATTGCTGCCAGTGATGTTTGGAGTACTAAAAACGATTGGTTTAAAGGTCATGTAGAACGTATTTATGCTGAGAAGAGAAATCAATCAAATTATACATCTGTAACAACTTACCTAAATTATAAAGAGCTTTTAGAACGGAATGATATTGATGGTGTAGTAATCGCAACTCCTGATCATTGGCATGCGATACAAGCAATTGATGCAATGAAGGCGGGTAAAGATGTGTATTGCGAAAAGCCTTTGACACATAATATAGAAGAAGGTATTGAGCTAGTTAAAACTACCAATAAAACAGGTCAAATTTTACAAACTGGTAGTATGCAACGTTCATGGAGTTCATTTAGAAAAGCATGTGAGTTGGTTCGAAACGGTTATTTGGGAGATATTAAGCAAGTACTTGTTAATGTAGGTGACCCGGCAATACCGTATAATTTAAAAGCTGAAACAATGCCGTCTGAAATTAACTGGAATAACTGGTGCGGACCAGCGCCTTTGTTGGCTTATAATCATCGTTTGGCACCCTCTCGTAATGATGTCGATTTTTGGCCAGATTGGCGACTTTATGAAGAGGTTGGTGGAGGTATTCTTTGTGATTGGGGGGCTCATATGTTCGATATTGTTCAATGGGCTTTAGATATGGATAGATCAGGACCCGTTAAGTATGTACCTCCAACAGATAAGAATGCTGTACGAGGATTAAAAATGTATTACGATAATGGTGTTGAAATGATACATGAAGATTTTGGCAGGGGATGGGGTGTACGTTTTATTGGTTCTGAAGGTACTATGGATGTAAGTAGGTCTTATTTAGAAACTACACCAGAAAATCTATTGTCTACAGATTTAACCAATGCAAAAGTGAAACTGTATAATACAGAGGGTAATCACTTAAAAGATTGGTTAGATGCTATGAAAACTAGAACGCAACCTATTTGTGATGTAGAAACAGGACATAGATCTGCAACTGTATGTAATATTGCCAATATTGCATATAATCTAGGAAGACCATTAGAATGGAACCCAACAAAAGAGAAGTTCTTAAAAGATTCAGAAGCTAACAGAATGCGAGGTAGAAAAGCGCGTAAGTTCTAAACTATCTAATTATATATTCACCTGTTCTTTTCTGAAAAAGGCAGGTGTTTTACCTGTATATTTTTTAAATAATCTTGAGAAATAAGAGATATTGTTTAAACCTACTTTTTCAGCTATTTCGTTTAAAGAATCATTGGTTGTAAGAAGTAGTAATTGTGAACGCTCTATTCTTTTTTCTTGAATATATTTACTAGGTCCAGAACCATATAGTTCTTTAAAAAGTTTTGAAAAATGATCCGGACTATAATTGCAGATTGCAGCTAGTTCAACTACTGTAATGGGTAAATGTAAATTTTTATTTATGTAGTTCAATATTTTTTGCATTCCATAATCGGCAATCTGTATATTATTCTGCAGTTTGTAACTGGTTACAAATTTTGAGAAGAGTATGGTGAGTAAACCTTGGGTTTCTAAAAAGTCTTTTGTACTCAATACTTCATTCTGCTTAATGAAATCTTGTAGAGTGGGTTTGTTATCATATGTTTTAGGATCACTATTTATAATTTCTCGATTACTGTTTAAAGCAAGTAATCGTTCAAAATATTTTTTGTCGTTTTCATCTGCTTCAATTTCATAATTAAAATCTTTTAGACTGTAGATAGATACGCCATTGTTTACTTCTTGTATGAAGCTTATGTAAAATTGTTCATGGTAGTTGTCACATGAGTATTTTGCATAACAATAACTTGGTATCAAGTACATATAGCCTGGTTTTAAAGTAAATACTTGATTGTTATGGTACACTTTTGCACTCCCTTTAGTGATATAGTACATACGCGTAAACGGGCTAATTACGTTTTCGAAATCCCAAGAACTATTAAGGTTGGCATAGCCAGTATTTAATAACGTTAAGCGTAAAGACTGCAGAATCTCTATCATATATTGGTCGGTAATTTATCTACTCAATAGATTTTTTAAAACTGAATATCGTATTATTTAAATTTTCGCTTTTTACAAAAGGTGGACTTCAGGCATTAAAAATAGAGATTTTAGCTCAAAAATTAACTAGATATAATCTGAACATATCGGAAATGTACAATTTTTGAACTGATTTGTTCTAAGCTTTAGGTTGTTGAAAACATATTTTTGATAGAATATTTATTTTACAATTTTTTATGACAAAAATCAGCAAACAAATAATATTTGGGATTTTAATTATGGTATTATCAGCTTGTGGTGGTCCGGAATTACCTGAATTAGTAGAAATAGCGTATGAAAAACTACCTGAAAACGTTGATTTCAATCAACATGTCAAGCCTATTTTGTCGGATAAGTGTTATTTGTGTCACGGTCCAGATAAAGGAAATATAAAAGGAGGTTTACAACTTCATGAAGCATCATTTGCTTTTGGTGAGTTAAGCGAAAGCCCTGGTAAATTTGCAATAACTCCTGGAAATTTGAAGAAAAGTGAATTCTTTCAGCGTATTATGACAGATGATCCAGATTTAATCATGCCGGCACCAAGTTCACATTTAACGCTTACAGAATATGAAAAAGCAGTTTTAATTAAATGGATAGAAGATGGCGCTGAATATAAAGAGCATTGGGCCTTCTTGAAACCTGAAGAATATAAAATCCCTAAAGTAGATATTAATGATTTGGTCGGAAATGAAATTGATAATTTCGTTTTAGCAAAACTAAAAGAGGTAAATCTATCGGCTTCTAAAAGAGCTGACAAAGAGGTATTATTACGTAGGGCTTCTTTTGATTTAATTGGTTTGCCGCCTACACCTGAAGAAATTAATACATTTTTAAAAGATACTTCACCCAACGCGTTCGAAAAACAAATAGATAGGCTCTTGGCCTCATCGCACTTTGGGGAGCAGATGACTTTAGATTGGATGGATGTTTCTCGTTATGCAGATACACATGGGTATAGTAATGATAAGTACAGAGATACATCGCCGTGGAGAGATTGGGTCATAAAATCTTTTAACGAAAATATGCCCTATGATGAATTTTTGACTTGGCAATTGGCTGGCGATTTATTTGAAAATCCAACTAGGGAACAAAAACTAGCAACAACATTTAATCGTTTACATCCTCAGAATTTAGAGGGTGGTATTATAGATGAAGAATTTAGATCAGAATATGTTGCAGATAGAACAGCAACCGTAAGTCAAGGTATCTTAGGTTTATCTTATGCCTGTGCAAAATGTCATGATCACAAGTACGATCCTATCTCTCAAAAGAACTATTATGAGATGTATAGTTTTTTCAATAACATAGATGAAACAGGATTGATTCCTTGGGATTTGGCAACCCCTGTACCTGCTATGTTATTACCTACAGAAGAACAAGAGGGAGTTTTGGCCTATTTAGATGAAATTGTTAAAACAAGTGAGAAAAGGTTATCCAATACCGTACTTACAGAGGGTCAAAAAGCTGAAGAATGGTTGGCTAGTAATGCCTATCAAAAAACACCTTTAAACGTTAAACCTAACGGTTTAGTAGCTGCATTTAATTTTGATAATCAGAATCTAGTAAATACAATTGGCGGTAATGGTAAAAACCATATTAGAATGCGCCAAGAGTTTGTAGATGACGAAAAAGCGGTGTTCAAAAAAGGAGTATCTGGAAAAGGTTTGTCGATGGACGGAGATACGTGGCTTGATTTGGATAAGATTGGAATTTACAAACGAAACCAACCTTTCAGTATTTCAATACAAGTATTCATTCCAAAAGACCTGGAGACCGGTGTTATATTCCATAAAATGAATAGCTCTGAACTACATGCTTTCAGAGGCTATCACCTAAAAATAAAAGAGAATAAAATAGAGGCTTTACTAGCTCATGTATATCCTGATAATGCTATTGTTATAGAATCTTTAAACGATGTGCCTAAAGAAAAATGGATTCAGTTAACAATGACTTATGATGGGTCTAGTAAGGCAGATGGTATAGCTATTTATCAAGATGGTGAAAAACTAAAGACCAAAACAACATTCGATAATCTTTATAAAGATATCGTATTTAATGGTTTACAATTGTATGGAGATGAGAGTCCTAAACTAGAACCAGGCTTAAGAGTAGGTGCTATTTGGAGGGATAAAGGTATTCGGGGTGCCGTAATTGATAATTTATTGGTGTTCAATAAAGAAATCTCTGCGATAGAAGTTTTACAGATCAGTAATACTGAGAAACTGAAAGAATTGCAGAAAAAGCCATTTTCTAATTTGAATGACATAGAAAAGCAACAGTTAACACAATACTTTTTAAACACGAAATCTAAAGAATATGCATCTGTACTTAAAGATGTAGAGCTTAAGCGAGAGGCATTGGTAGATAGTGTTGAAGGTGTTAAACAGATTATGGTAATGAAAGAGCGTAAGACGCCGCGTCAAGCCTATATTTTGGATCGTGGAAATTATGATTCTCCCACCGATTCGGTTTTTCCTAATGTGCCTGAAGACATTTTACCATGGAAAAAAGAATGGTCTAAAAATAGATTAGGATTAGCTAAGTGGATAACAGATAAAGACAATCCTTTAACGGCAAGAGTAACGGTAAATAGATATTGGCAAAATTTATTTGGTAGAGGATTAGTGCTAAGTTCAGAAGATTTTGGAAATCAAGGTGACTTACCTAGCCATCCTAAACTTTTAGACTGGTTGGCTATTCGTTTTGTAGACTCGGGTTGGGATGTAAAGGCGTTATTGAAAACCATGATGTTGTCAAGAACATACCAACAGAGTTCGGTTATAAGTGAAGAGCTTCTTGCGGTCGATGGTGAAAATAAGTGGTTGTCTCGCGGACCATCAACACGTCTTTCTGGTGAAATGCTTAGAGATAATGCTTTATATGCTTCTGGTCTTTTAAATGAAAAAATTGGAGGGGAGAGCGTAAAACCATATCAACCTGACGGTTTATGGAAAGTGAATGGAGACACTTATGTACAAGATGGGGAAGAAGGTCTATATAGAAGAAGTATGTATACTATTTGGAAGAGAACGGTACCCAACCCAACTATAGCCACTTTTGATGCTCCCACAAGAGACTTATGTTCTTCAAGAAGACAGAAAACCAACACACCGCTACAGGCGCTGGTAATTTTGAATGACCCAACGTATATAGAGGCTTCAAGAGTACTGGGCAAACGAATTTCTGAAGCTACTTCTATTGAGACGGGTATTCGTTCAGCATTTATAAAACTGACGGGTAGAGAACCTAATCAACAAGAATTATCATTATTGTTGAACCTACAGAAAGAAGAGTATTCGAAATTTCAGAAGAACATTGATAAAACAAAGGGCTGGATAAATACAGGTGCTTTTAAATTAAGCGAAGCAGATGACAAAGCCCTTATTGCTGCAAATGCAGTAGTGGCAAGTACTATTATGAATGCAGATGCCACCATCACAAAAAGATAAATTGGTAACCTTATAAGTATAAAACTATGTGTAACGATCATCAACATAAATTAAGGTCTAATAATAAAGATTTACAAAAACTAGAAAGTCAGCTAGACAGAAGACATTTCTTAAAGAGAACTTCTTTGGGTATTGGAGCTCTTGCTTTAGGTAGTCTTTTGGGTACAGAAAAATTATTTGCCGGTATTGGAAAGGACAGTGCTCCCGAAGATATTTTAAAGGCATACAATAAGAATAGATTAGGATTGCCACATCATTTACCAAAGGCGAAGAGAATCATCTACCTTTTTCAAAGTGGCGGACCATCACAAATGGATCTCTTCGATTACAAGCCAAAACTTTCAGATATGTTCGGTAAAGAACTACCTGATTCTGTAATGAGCGGTCAACGCTTAACTGGTATGAGCGGTAACCAAAGTACCTTACCTATTGCACCATCAACTTTTAATTTTAAACAATATGGAGAGTCAAGAGCTTGGGTAAGTGATGCTATGCCATATTTATCTGAGGTGGTAGACGAATTATGTTTTATAAAGGGTATGCAGACCGATCAAATTAATCATACACCAGCAATTACTTTTATGCAAACGGGTAATCAGTTACCGGGCAGACCGTCTATTGGTTCTTGGTTAAGTTATGGTCTTGGTTCTGATAATGAAAACCTACCTACATTTATTACGTTGGTTTCTAAAAATGGAAAGGGACAACCGTTAAAAGCTAGTTTGTGGGGTAATGGATTTCTGCCAACAGAACATCAAGGGGTGCAGTTTAGATCGGGTAAAGATCCGGTTTTATACCTAAGTGACCCCGAAAATTATGATGGTAATGATCGTAGACATATGTTAGATTATTTAGGAGATTTAAATAATTTACAACATGATGCTTATGGTGATCCAGAAATTCAGGCTAGAATGTCGCAATATGAAATGGCTTTTAAAATGCAAACTTCGGTACCTGAAGTTTCAGATTTATCAGATGAGTCAGAAAGTACTTTTGAGATGTACGGCAAAGATAGTAGAGACCCAGGTACTTATGCAGCCAACTGCCTAATGGCAAGAAAACTTTTAGAAAAAGGCGTAAAATTTGTGCAATTATACCATCAAGGTTGGGATCAGCACAACTACTGCCCAGGTGGGGTTAAAAGTCAATCTAAGAAAACAGATCAGGCAACAGCGGCTCTAATAAAAGATTTAAAGCAACGTGGTATGCTAGACGACACCTTAGTAGTTTGGGGTGGCGAGTTTGGTAGAACTGTATATTCACAAGGGCAATTAACTAAAGAAAATTATGGTCGAGATCACCATCCTAAAGCATTTACCATGTGGATGGCGGGTGCTGGCGTAAAACCTGGTTTCACTTTTGGCGAGACTGATGATTTTAGTTATAACGTAGTTAAAGATCCAGTGCATGTGCATGATTTTCATGCTACACTTTTACACCTGTTTGGTGTTGATCATGAACGGTTAACGTTTAAACACCAAGGTAGACGCTACCGATTAACCGATGTTCATGGTAACGTAGTTAAAGATTTATTAACCTAATAATCAACCAATACACTTATGCCAACCAGAAGAAATTTCATAAAAAAAACCTCCATTGCAGGAGCAGCGTTAACGACTGTGCCTTCCTTTGGGTTCAATATTCTAAAGAAAAATAAGCCAGAAGAAATTATCTTAGGTCATGGCGATTATAGATACAAGGTGAATAATAATTGGGCTCAAATAAGTTCGGTTAGAACGCCATTGCTTAACTGTCATGAAATGCAAATGGATAGTAAAGGGCGTTTAATTATGATTGGGGATCACCCACAGAACAATGTATTGATTTTTGATAAATCTGGAAAATTATTAGACTATTGGGGTACAGCATATCCTGGTGGTCATGGTTTAACTATTTCTAACGAAGGAGGCGAAGATTTTTTGTTCTTGGCAGATTCTGGGTGGTACCTAAATAAAACAGGAAGCTGGACCAAGCATAATGGTAGAATTTCAAAAACTACGATGGACGGGAAGGTTCTATTTGATATTGGGCACCCTCAAACTATTGGTGTTTATGAACCAGGATTAAATTTTTGTCCTACTGAAGTTGCCGTTGGTCCTAATGGTGATATCTATGTTGCAGACGGTTATGGGCAAGATTTTATTCTACAGTATAATTATAAAGGCGAGTTTATTCGTAAATGGGGCGGCCATGATAATGAAGATGCAAATTATAATCTTCAAAATGCACATGGTGTAGCAATAGATTACAGAGAAAAAAATAATCCAATGGTTGTTTGTACTTCTAGAAATGAACAATCGTTTAAGTGGTTTACTTTAGAAGGTAAATATGTTAAGACACTTAAACTACCTAATATGCAAGTATGTAGACCTGTCTTTGATGATGTTAATTTATACGCAGGGGTATGCTGGTCTCAACCTAAAGTTGGGAAAACAAATTGGAAAGATCATACTGGTTTTGTTACCATTTTAGAGAATGACAAAGTAGTTTCTAACCCAGGTGGTACAACTCCAGAATATAAAAACGGTGAATTGCAAAAATCATATCAATTAGAGAATAAACCTATTCTTCATGGTCATGATGTTTGTGTAGATGAAGATAAAAATTTATACATATGTCAATGGAATGCGAATAAGACAGCACCTATTAAATTAGAACGCGTTTAAGGTAATTTTGAAAAATTTATTATGGATAATAGTGTTCCAGATTTTGTATTGTTTTTAGGTAGGTTTCATCCGCTTGTTGTGCATTTGCCAATTGGTTTTTTATTTTTCGCATTTGTTCTAGAAGTTTTTAGCAGATGGAAAAAAAATCCTGTTTTAACCTCTGGTATTCCTTTAGCCTTATTTTTAGGTGGACTTAGTGGTGTCGTTGCTTGTATATTAGGGTATATGTTGTCTCTAAGTGGCGATTATGAAGAAGCAGCTTTAGATACCCACTTTTGGTTCGGTATTGCAACTACCGCAATTGCTTTTTTAGCATGGCTCATACGGATTGAAAAAATAAAAATTTCTAGTTTAAAAAAGCTACAGCCAAATATTGCATTTCTTACGCTATTGGTAATACTGTTAAGTGTTACCGGTCATTATGGTGGTAACCTTACCCATGGTAGTGATTATTTGGTGAAATATATGCCTTTTGGCGGTGCAGAAGAAGAGGAGCTTGTTGCGGTAACTAAGGTAGAAGATGCTGAGGTTTTTGGTCATTTGGTTAATCCTATTTTGCAGAATAAATGTGCAAGCTGCCATAATTCAAGTAAAAAGAAAGGTGGACTTTCTATTGCTGATAGTGTATCTATCCTTGATGGTGGAAAAAACGGGGAGGTAATAATTGCTGGGGATGCCCTGAATTCTGAAATGCTAAAAAGAGTATTATTAGACCCGCACGATGATGATTTTATGCCTCCAGAAGGTAAAACACCATTGACCGAAGAAGAGATAGCTATATTAACGTATTGGATCGATAATGCGCAAGCGAATTTTAAAACTAAAGTTGCTTCTGTAGAAACTGATGAAATTGTAACGGGTATTGCTAGTACTATGTTAGGGTTGTCAGCGGGTTCTTCAAGTGGTTCAGAAATACCTATACCGAGTGTGAGTTTAGTTTCAGATGATAAAATAATTGAGCTACAGGCAGAAGGTTTTAGGTTACGTGAACTTGCATTTGAATCTGGGTTGTATGAAGCTGTATTAGCGCCAAATTCAAATGAAAATGGTACACCCGATGCGATGTCCAAAAAACTCGAAAAATTACTTTCTATAAAAGAAAATATTCTTTGGTTGTCATTAGAGAATAATCAAATAAAAGATGATCATGTAAAATTGATTTCCCAATTCCCTAATATTCAGAAATTGAAATTGAACGATAATCCGTTATCAGATAATGCAGTTGAGCAATTGATTAAATTAGAAAATTTGACAAGTGTAAATCTGTTAGGGACTGAAATAACCTCTAAAAGTATCCCTTCTTTTTCTGAAATGAAGCAGCTTAAATATGCCTATGTTTGGAAAACGAATATTAAAAAAGAGGATATAGTAAAAGTATTGATCAATGATTATCCTAAAATTATAATCGATTAAAAATTAAATAGGAGCACTAAATCGCATGAAGAAAGGTATATTTTTTAGTAGTATCATAATTTTAATTTCGCTCGGTTGTTCTTCGCAAAAAACAATTGTCGATTCAGAAATTAATACGCAAAAATATACTCCAGATTGGGAATCTTTACAGCAATATGAAGTGCCGGAATGGTATAAAGATTTAAAATTCGGAATCTATTTTCATTGGGGTCCGTACGCTGTTCCTGCTTATGAAAATGAATGGTATTCTCGGTGGATGTATGTAGATGGGCACCAAATTAATAAACATCATAAAGAAACGTACGGGCCTTTAGATAAATTTGGCTACAAAGATTTTATACCCATGTTTAAGGCAGAAGAGTTTGATGCCGATGTTTGGGCAGATTTATTCGTAAAAGCTGGGGCTCAGTTTGCAGGACCCATTGCCGAACATGCCGATGGTTTTGCCATGTGGGATAGTCAACTTACCAAATGGGATGCAAAAGATATGGGACCCAAAATAGATGTAGTCGGCGCTATGGAAAAAGCCGTAAAATCTCGCGGACTTAAATTTATCACTACCTATCATCGTCATTGGCTATACGCATGGTACCCAACTTGGGATGAAAATACAGATGCGTCCAACCCATTGTTTGAAGGTCTTTATGGTCCGAAAGTTCCAGAGGGTACATTTGTTATGGCAAATAAACCTACAAATCCCTTACCTGATGAAAAATTTAACCAAGATTGGTTAGACAGACTTACAGAATTAACTACTAAGTATGATCCTGATATTGTTTGGTTCGATAACAAAATGGATATCATAGGTGAAGATTATAGAAAGCAATTTTTAGCCGACTTTTATAATAGAGGCCTTGAAAAAGGAAAAGACGTAGTCGTTACCTATAAGTTTACCGATTTAGCGGTGGGCTCTGCAGTTTTAGATCTAGAACGCTCTAGAATGAGGGAGAAAAAAGAGTTTACTTGGTTAACTGACGATTCTATAGATTGGAAAGCATGGAGCAATATTGAAAATCCTGAATATAAATCTACCAATAGGCTAATAGATTTTTTAGTTGATGTGGTTAGTAAAAATGGTGCGGTACTTTTAAATATTACGCCGACCGCTGAAGGTAAAATACCAACGGAAGTTGAAGAACGTTTGTTGCAAATGGGGGAGTGGTTGCGTATTAATGGAGAAGCTATTTATGGAACCAGACCTTGGAAAATTTATGGAGAAGGACCTGCAGAGGTTATTGAAGGTCATTTAAGTGAGCACAAAAATGCTGATAATACGGCAGCGGATATTAGATTTACTACCAAAGACAATTTATTATATGCTTTTGTTTTAGACCTGCCAGAAGTAGAAATACGTATAAAAGCACTTGGTAAACACGAAAGAAAAATAAAAAGTGTTCAACTTTTAGGTAATCCTGAGAAAATATCTTGGGATCAAAATGATACTGAACTAATTATTCAACCAACTAAAAATCAACTTGGTGATTATGCTTTTGCATATAAGATTGAGTTTTATTAAATGATGTTAGAAATTTGGTTGTGGTGATTTTTTTACTCTCACGTCCTTTATTTGAAACATAGAAACTAATAGTAAAACTAGTATTATTGTTTTCATCACATAATTTTTACAACTATCATTCCATTTAACCCGAATCCCCAAATATTTGTTCTTCCAGTAATATCTTATAGAGTTGTTACTATACGGTACTACCAGAATGTTCTTAAATTCTATGAGGTAAAATCATATGTTGCAGTTTAAAATACATTTGAAAAGTATACTTGTTTAGGCGCCGATTAAATTTGTGAAAAAAGATATATGAAGTTTCACACATTTAGTTATAATATGTTTTTACTATTAATTGCAATAATTTTTACTTCGTGCAGTAGTGGTGATGATACGGTTAAAGTTGAACAAGATACTATTGCCCCAACAATAGATTGCCTTGAATCGATTACTGTTAATATACCGTCTTATGAAGATGGGTCAATTGTATCTTTTGAAACACCTGAGGGTAGCGATAATATAAGTGCGGTTACTTCTCAGATTGCTGGTTTTTCTTCCGGAACAAAATTTCCAATAGGTACAACAATCAATACTTTTGAGGCTAGGGATGGTGCAGGAAATAAGGCTACATGTAGTTTTGAGGTTACTGTTATTCAAGATGAACCATCTATAAATCTTCCATATTTTGTAAATGCGAACCCCACTCCAGAAGGAAAAAAATGGACTAAGGTAGAAAATATGTCAGATGAGTTTAATGGGACAACCTTTGATGATGATAAGTGGCATAGAAGCCCAGCTACAGATGGGTTTAATTGGATAGGTAGACCTCCAGGTTTATTTGAATCAGACAATGTTACTGTTAGCGATGGTAATATGAACGTAACTACAGAGAAATTTGAAAGCCCTAAAATGGTAAATGGCATAGAGTTTACCCATGGTGGTGCAATAGTTCGTTCTAAACTAAAAGCACAACAAGGTCATTATTATGAAAGTAGAATGAAAGCCAACAAAACCATTATGTCTTCTACTTTTTGGATTTCTTTTCAACAGAATTGTAATACTGGTCCTTTAAGAAAACTAGAATTGGATATACAAGAATGCGTGGGTAGACTAACAACTACAGCTGCTTGGGCGGCAGATTTTGATCACATATATGCATCTAATACTTGGAGACATGAAAGGGAATGTGATACCGAAGTAACTGGGTCATTACAAAGCCCGGCTAAAACAGTTTTAGAAAAGAAAAATAATTCTAGGTATTTTGTTTACGGATGCTGGTGGAAATCACCAACTGAGATTTTATTTTATTTAGATGGGCAGTTGACACATACCATTACAAATCCTCCTGCTGATTTTGATTTAGAGGGTCATTTAACCATGGCAATAGAAACTTATGACTGGAACCCGATAGATTCTGAAACTATCTTTGAAACAGGCTCTTTTGATGATTTAACCACAAAATATGATTGGATTAGGTCTTGGAAATTAGAGGATGAATAAGTAAAACCGTAATACATTTTTAGTTCAAAGGACAATCACAATGAAAAAAGACGGAGTTGGTAATTCAACTTCGTCTTTTTTCATTGCAAATTTTGAACTATTGGTTAGATGCGATTGTTATTTATTGTTCTGTAAAAAGGCGAAGTTTATCATCATTGATAGCACTTAGAATTCCAGTTTTATTACCAATATTTATTTTTTCAATTCCTTTGACATTGTATGGAAGTAAAATTCCACTTTCCAAGTAACTTACAGCATTGAAACTTCCTTTGCCTGTACCAATAAACAGTTGACCTATTGATGCATCTGCTCTTGTAGTTTCAACTTCAACTTCAAACTTGTTTCCCGCTATTAAAATATCAAGAATATCATCCTTGTTAAAATCATCTACAATAATGCCGTTTATGACCGAAAACTGAGCTTCTTTTGGTAAGGCTTTGATTTGTAATTCACCGTTGTTGTTTTCTAATATGATGCTTTCAAAAATTTGAGTTTCATATTTCAAGGCATTTTCAATATCTGGTAAAATATCGTCGATATCTGCTTTTGCAAATTGTTGATAGGTTCTAAATTTTCGGCTTATTTCTGGCAGTTGTTGAGAAGAACATTCTTTGCCACGCACAGGTACAAGCCTATCTTTATAATGTTTAGTCAGAAAAATATCATTGGTGCCATTACGATCAAAATCATTTGCAAAAATGGTAAATGGTTTTTCAACGCTAGCCTTAAATTTGTAGTTAAGACCAAGGTTGCCAATAACAAAATCTGTATCTCCGTCTTTGTCGATATCCGTGGCAACAATTTTGTTCCACCAACCGCTTGTTTTCGTTAAATTAAATGATGCTGTTGCATTGATGAATTCTTGACCTCGTTTTTTGAAAATGGTAATAGGCATCCATTCACCAACAATAATAAGCTCTTCTGTAGAATCACCATCAATATCGTTCCAAGTAGCCGAAGTAACCATGCCTATCTTTGATAATTCAGGGGCTATTTTTTGCGTTACATCTGTAAAAACACCATTATTATTTTCAAGCAAAAAGCTGTTTGGTGCGCTAGGGTAAGAATTAGGAATCAGCCTACCGCCAACGAAGAGATCTAAATCACCATCCTTATCAAAATCTAATGTAACAACACATGAACCACTCTCTGTTAGCTTTGGTAAATTGTCAGATAATTCAAAATTACCTGCACCGTTATTTAAGTATAATCGATCTTGTAGGGTGGGGGAGTTTTGTGAAAATTCATTACCGCCACTTACAACATACAAATCTAAATCAAGATCACCATCTGCATCAAAAAACACTGCGCCAACATTTTCGTTTTGGACGTTTGTTTCAAAAGCAGATTGTTCTAGTAATAAAAATTCACCTTTTATATCTTGTACATATATCGCTGCTTTTTGGCTTGCGGCACCACCTACATAAAAATCTTCTATACCATCGTTATTGACATCACCAACAGTTATACATGGACCATTTTGAGATAATTTATGTGGTAATAGAATCTGTTTTTTAAAATCATCATATTCGTTTTCATGATGAACAAAGGGTGAATTAAACTTTGAATCGGTGACATCTTTAAAAATAGGTTCACTTATTTTTTCAGGTGTTATTTTACTCTTGGCATCTAAATAGTTTATATTAATTAATTGATTAGCCTTAACATGCTGTAAAAGCTGCTCTTTGCCGTCTGGCCATACAATAGCAATCTTATCTATAATTGTGGTTGTTCCTAAACCAAAATGATTGACTGGTTCAACAGAAGATAAATATCCTCTTACGGTTTTAAACTCATGGTACTGAATTTCATTATTATAGGTTAACGTTATTTTTGTTCCTAAACCTGACGGGTTGTTTTTAGGACCGTCTAATTTTATTTTCAAGTAATTGTTCTCTAAATCTTCAGCTGTGTTTTTATAAATAAAGGCAGGGCCATCTATATTATTGACTATGATATCTAAATCGCCGTCATTATCTAAATCACCCAAAGCTGCACCATTAGAGAAACTTTCTTTATCAATGCCCCATTCTTTTGTTTTCTTAGTGAACGTTAAATCGCCATTGTTTTTGAAGATGTAGTTTGCTCTTTTATTTTCTTTAAATTGACTTACAATGTATGCTACATTCTCCTGGGTAGTCTTTTTACTGGCTTCAATACTACGCATATATTGACCTATTTTAGCATTGGTATCTTTATCCCAAATATCTCGTTTAAAGCCATTGGTGATGAAAAGATCATTGAAGCCATCATTGTCAAAATCGCTGCCAAGGCAAGCCCAGCTCCAATCTGTTTTTTCTACACCTGCATACGCACTAATCTCACTATAGATACCATTTCCTCTATTTAAATGGAGCATGTTATGCATGTATTGGTAATGAAAACCGTTCGTGGTCATATCACTGAATAATTTTGTATTCATTGAAGCCATTGTTGTTTTTGAACGCTCATAATCTTCTGGTAGCATTTCTAACTGAATGATATCTTCAAAACCATCATTGTTAAAATCTACAATATCTACACCCATAGCGTAAAATGGAACATGATTAAAACGTTTGGTTAATTCGTCACTAAAGGTGTTGTTACCTTTATTGATATAGGCATAATCTCTTTCTAAATAGTCGTTTGAAACATAGATATCTATTTTACCGTCACTATTTAAGTCTGATGTAGCCAAACCTAAACCGTATCCGTAATTATTTTTTATACCGGCATTGAGCCCTTCTTCTTTATAATTACCATTATCGTTAATGTATAATTTATCTCTATAGATATCATCTTCGTTTGCTTTACCTTGTAGTACTTGAGTGTAGTTTTGAAAGAATTTTTCAGGTCTATTGGTAAGGTACATGTCTAAATCATTATCATTATCGGCATCAAAGAATGAAGCCATTATCGAGTAGCCATTATCATTTAAACCAAATGATGCTGCATCTTCTTTGAAGGTCAAATCTCCTTGATTGATAAATAGTAAATTTTCTCTGTCTTCTTTTTTATTTCTAAATCCACCTCGGCATACATAAATATCTAATAGATTATCTCCATTGATATCGACCATGACTACACCGTTATGCCATCCTTTATTTTGATCAATATTCGCCTTAGCGGTGATATCTTCAAATTTAAAATCACCTTTGTTTAAGTATAGTTTATTTTCAACTTCGTTACCAACAAAAAAAATATCTGATAAGCCATCATTGTTAATATCGCCAACGGCAACCCCTGCACCGTTATATACATAATTGAAAAATTCATAAAAGTGTTCGAAATTTTCTTCAATTTGATTATTAAAATTTATTCCACTTGTTTCGGATGAAACGAATTCAAATAATGGGCTTTCATCTTCAGTTGAGACTTGCTCTTTCGAATCTTTATTGCAACCACATATTGTTAAGAATGCTAAGATTAAAAAAGTAGAATATTTCATACTGATAGTATCTTTTAGGTTTTAAAATTTAGTAAGTCAGAAGGAAACCATATTATTAATACGGTCAAATATGATAAATAAGAAAGAGGCTGACTAAGAATTATAGACAGCCTCTTTCAAGCTTAAATTAATCTGAAAATATGATCTTAATTTTTGATCACACTTACATTGTCCATATATAAATCAATATTTTGCCCTATACTAAACCCTGGATTGAATATAGCTAGTCTTACATAGTATTTGCCTACCGGTAAATTTACCGTAGCAGATGCGGTATTCCAAGTATCTGCTGCAAATCTACCTTGAAATGCTCTTAATGGTGTTTCAAAAGCGCCTAGGTTTTCTGTATTTACGAAACCTAAATTAAAGACATATTCGGCACCACCTGTAATGTCGCCAAAATGGTCTAATGCAACAGTATAAGAACCAGCTTCGGTAACATTAATTTCAACTAAATAATCAATATTGATGTCAGTAAATCCTGGTACGCCAGGACCAGCTTCGTTATAGCTATATAAAATACTGCCAGATCCACCGCTAGGTGCAAATATGGTATTCGATACCGATAGATTTTCAGATCTGTCTGTTACAAAATCTTCAAATACTGCAGTCCATTGCGATAAATCATCTGATTCACCATCATTATTACCTCCTGCAACAATATTTGAATCTACGGTAATATAATCTGTTTTAGTTATAGTCTCTGAGGCATTATCGCCAGTTCTAGTTGCTTCCAATGTAACATCGTAGCTACCTAATTCATTATAAACAACCGTTGGGTTTTGTTCTGTTGATGTCGCTGGTAACCCACCAGGAAATGTCCATAACCACGCATCTACTGCACCAGACGTTTCATCTGTATATGTGACTGTTGACGTAATCCCTGTTACTTGAGCATTAGCAGTAAACTCAGGAACTACAGGAATTGGTTCAACTACAGTTATATAACCTTCAACACTCTTAGAATCTTCACTTAATGGTGATTCTCTATGAGCGGTTAAGGTTACTTTGTAAGTACCTAAGGTATTATATGTTATAATTGGGTTATCTGAAGTTGATGTGGCAGGTGTACCTCCTTCAAATGTCCATTCCAAAAGATCATCTTCTCTAGATTCTAAAAATAAAGATTGAAGATTTTCAACTTCGGCAGTAAATGTTGAAGCAGTTCCTACGATTACCTCTGTTTCCGAGGCAGAAAATTCTACATTGACTTTTTTATAGACACCTACTAAAAACTCTCCCTTTTCAATAGTACCATCATCATGCGTTACTTCTAATGTTGTAAGATAGCCAGGTAACTTACCTTCTTCATTTAAACTTTGCCCAGTAGGGTAGTTAACATCTACCGTTGCTTGGTCAGAAGTAGGAATGCTACCTTCTACAAATGTCCATAATCTACTTGTAACATTAGATGAAGAATCAATATAGGTTATAGTACCACCTTCTGTTATATTTCTGTTTTTTGCTGTGGCTTTAAAGCTCACATCTCTTATGCCATCTCTAACATCACCATCTTCTTCACAACTTATAAATGTTGCTACAAGTGCTAGTGTTAAAACCCATAAGCTATAATATTTTTTATTTTTCATTTTTATAATGTTTTTATTTAGTAACCTGGGTTTTGAACTAGGTTAGGGTTTAATTGCATTTGAGCATCTGGTATTGGCCATCTAATTTCAAAATCTTCATATTGAGTAATAGGATCGCCAGCATTTGGTCCTCCTTGGGTAATGCCTGAGATAGACTCTTTATATTTTCCAAATCTGATTAAATCATTACGTCTCCAACCTTCAAAACACAATTCTTTTCTCCTTTCAGACAATAACTCGGTGGCATTATCTTCTTGAGAACCTAATGTCATCATACCTGCTGGTGAAAGTCCGGCTCTTGTTCTTAAACGATTTACCGTATTATCAATAACACCTTGGGTCAATTTGTTCTGACCGTTCAAAGCCTCTGCATACAATAATAAAACATCTGCATACCTGATGTACGGATAATCGAACGGTGAATCATTTGCATACCCATTTGGACTTTCTGCATGCCATTTCCAGCCTCTCCAAGTATTTTTGCCAACAGTCCATGAAGTTTCATCTGTTACTGCAGTCTCTGGGTCTGTATTATTGGCATTATGTCTAGCTATGTTGTTGATCATACGAACATCAGTATCAATATCATAGCTATCGGCAAAACTGTGGTTAATGTGACATGTTCCCCAGCCACCGCCGTTTTGTACACTACCTTGTGGACCAAAAAAGAAACCTAACAATCCACCTTCACCTAGTGCAGGACCGTCAAGACTAATGGCAAAAACCATTTCTTGACTTTGTTCGTTATCTAAATCGAAAATAGATGCATAATCTGGTAAAAGATCATATACACCACTGTCCATAACCTTTTTTAAAGCCTGTTCTGCCAATGGAAATTTATCCGTCTGGTTTAAAGGAAAACCGGTCATTTGAAGATAAATTTTGCCAAGTAATGCATTAGCGGCACCAGCAGTTACACGACCACCACCCTGCTCGGTAGGTAAGTATGGTAGGGCAGAAATTAAATCTGCAACCATAAAGTCATATACTTCTGAAGGAGCAGCTTGCGTTACATTAATATTTTCTAATGTAATAACCTCATTCTTCATTAACGGTATATTTTCCCATGAACTTACCAAAGCAAAATTAACGGTAGTTCTAAGAAATTTTGCCTCGGCTACATATTGGTTTTTTAAATCACTATCTATTTGATCAGAAGACATTGCGCCAACTCTGTCAACAACACTGTTTATTCTATTTAAAGATTCATAGTATTTAACCCATGCTTGATTAATTGCCCCAGTGGTAGGCGTAACCTGATGTAAGTAAATTAATTTACGCTCGCCGCCCCAGTTAGGAAATACTACTTCGTCAGCTGCTGTTGTACCCCAATAAATGGACCAAGGTGCTGGGTTGCTGCCACCAGTTGGTGCTATTGATTGTTGTACGGCATCATACGCACCGTTAAGGTATGTTTGTGCTCCAGCTTCATTAACTAATAATAATGGTGGTGATACAAATGTATCTGGATCTTCTGATAAAAATGATTCACTACAAGAAGTTATCGTTAGTATAGCTCCGAGTAAGAAAAATGATTTTAAGTAATTTTTTTTATAATTTTTCATAATAGTTTTTTTTAAAATCCAATATTAAGTCCAACTCTAAAAGTTCTAGCTCTAGGGTAAGAATCAGAATCTAGACCGGGCGTTAGTTGGTTATTGCCAACACTTACCTCAGGGTCATATCCTGAGTAATTGGTCCATACATATAAGTTATCTGCGGCAGCGTAAAGTCTAAAGGTTTTAACACCTAAGCTTTGTGTTACCTTACTTGGTAATTTATAACCAATTGTAATATTGCTCAGTCTTAAGAAAGAACCATCTTCAACATAATCTGAATATGCGTTACCACTTACACCTGCATCACCAAAACCATTTATTATAGGCACGTTGGTATCCGTATTTAATGGTGTCCACCTATCTCTTATAGAACCATATTTGTTGAAGAACGGAATGTTTTGACTAGTTCCTCTAACAAGGTTTTTATTGTAAACATCATTACCATAAGACCATGATGTTAGCACAGATAAATCGAGGTTTTTATATGTAAAATTATTAGTAAATCCTCCAAAATGCTTTGGTACCGTACGTCCAATTATAGTTCTATCATCTGAATTTACAATACCATCACTACTATCTGGTATACCATCACCATCAGTATCTACGGTTATTTGATCTTTAAGCTTAGGTAGCCCTGGTCTATATGTTGCAGTATCCGTTCTACCAGAAGATACAACTACACCATCTTTTAGTTGGTAATTGAGTGCATAAAGAGGTAACCCTGTATCAGATGCATCTTGCGCCATTTTTTGAGCAGCTTCAGCGTCTGTTAATCCGTCAAAATCAACAAAATCAGAATATTGGTATAAACCATCATTTTCTATACCGTAAATAGAACCAACTGGCTCTCCTACACGAGTAACATAATCGATTGGAATTTGATTATCACCAATAGCTCTTGTAAAGAATTCTGTTGCTCCTCCTAAATCTGTAACCTCATTGTCGTTGAAACTAATATTGAAACTGGAGTTCCATGAAAAGTTTTCATTATCGACGTTTACCGTATTAACCACAAATTCAAGCCCTTGGTTAACTAAGGTCCCAACATTTGTAAATACAGTTTCAAAACCAGAAGTTCCAGGTACAGGCTTATCTAGTAATAAATTAGTGGTTTCTTTCTTGTAGTACTCGGCATCAATAGATATTCTATTTTTAAAAAGACCTAATGAGATACCACCATCAAACTGAGAAGTAGTTTCCCATGTTAACCCATCAACCACAAGATTTCCAATAGCTACACCTATAGCCAATTGATTGCCATTAAAAATAGAAGATGCAGTTGCTGTTTGTGGTAAAGATCTATAGGAACCTATGGCCGTGTTACCGGTTTCACCATAACTGGCTTTTAATTTTAAGTTACTTATAGTTTGGTTATCCTTTAAAAAATTCTCGTTAGATACTTTCCAAGCTACACCAGCTGAAGGAAAGAACCCCCACTTATAACCTTCTGCAAATCTTGATGAACCATCACTACGAGCACTTAAGTTTAATACATACCTATCATCAAAATCATATTGTACACGACCTAATACCGATCTTAAAGAATTATCTACAAAACCAGATCTAGTTGCTAAAGTCTCTTGTGCAGTGGCCAAGTTATTTAAGTTTACACCAGGTAAATCAAAACCAGTTGAGCTAGAATTAGTAAATTCAAAAGAAGTTTCTTGTTGTTCATATACCGCGGTTGCACTTAATCTATGCTTACCATACGTTTTATTGAACGATAGGTTTTGCTCCGTGGTAATACCTACATTGGTGCTGTTATTTGTAAAAGCCCTTCCACCAACAGATTGTCCATAACCAAATTTCTCTGAGAAATATGCCTGACCTTTACTAGAACCAAAATTACCTCTAAGTGAAGATGTAAATTTTAAACCGTCTGCTATTTGATATTCTAAATAAACGTTTCCAAAAGAGTTGAAACGTAAAGAACGATTTGTATTTCCTTCTAAAAGCCTATTAGGGTTTATTACATCTCCAGAACGTAATGATAAAATTCTACCATCTTCATCATATTCAGCATCGTCATAACGGGTTAAACCTTGAACAGGACTAAACAAAACCGAATTGGTTATAATACCCGACTGACCATTGGCGTTTGAACTTGCCGAAGTAACCACACCCGTAGATTGTGTGAAACCCATATTAAGATTTACACCTGCTCTTAATTTTTTCGAGATATTTTGATTTAATCTCAAACTCGCATTATATCTTTCAAAATCTGTAGTCTTTATAACCCCTTCACTATTTAAATATGAAAACGATGCGGCATAAGAATTGGTTTCAGATCCACCTGTCATTGAAAGATTATAGTTGCTTGTTATTGCAGTTCTAGCTATCTCATCTTGCCAATCGGTAAGAATTACTCTTGGGTCATTTAGATTTATATCATTGCCAAATTCATCTCTATATGCTAATATTTGAGGTTGAGTTGTGTTGTTAGGATCCCATGGAAAATACTCGTTCCACCAATCAACAAATTCTTGTCCCTTTAATAAATCTATTTTTCTTGCTAACGTACCAACAGATGTATACGTTTCAAAGTTTAAGGTAGACCTTCCTTTTTTTCCGCCTTTAGTTGTAATTATGATAACTCCATTAGCTCCTCTAGAACCATATATGGCTGTAGCAGATGCATCTTTTAAAACCTCAATAGATTCAATTGTACTTGGGTCAATTGAAGATAAAGGGCTTGTAGTCGAATTACCAAGTCCAACACCTGTACTTTGGTTGTCGCCCTGTAGCGCAAATCCATCAATTACATAAAGTGGATCGCTACTTGCATTAATTGATGTTCCACCACGTACACGTACTTTAAAACCTGCATCCGGACCACCTTCTGAGGCAACTATTTGAACACCCGCAGCCTTACCTGCAATACCGCCTTCAAAGGAAACAGGTTTTATCCTATTTAATTCGTCCGCTTTTATAGATACAATAGATCCAGTAAGGTCTTTTCGTCTTGCAGAACCATAACCTATAACAACTACTTCATCAAGAGCAGATACATCTTCAGATAAACTTACATTTATGGTTGATTTTCCGTTTACCGCGATTTCTTTTTTTGTATACCCAATGTAAGTAAAGACCAAAATATCATCGCTGTCGCCATTAATGGTATAAAGACCGTCAAAATCAGTAACTGTACCGTTAGTAGTACCTTTGATAACTACACTAACGCCTGGTAATGGGCCATCTTCTGCAGTTACCGTTCCTTGAATTTTACTCGATTGAGCATTTATGGTTCCCGTGCCCAATAGCAATAGAAATGCTATCAGTAAGGTTCCTGATTTCCGTTTAAGCATGATTTTCATTTTCATAAGTTGTGAATCTAATTAAGTTAGTTCAGCAAATATTTAATTATTCAGCTTATCGTGGGATAACAAATGTTTTTAAAAGAGTAACAAATGTGTTTATCTAAAATAAATGTTAAAATGTACGAACTCTTTAAAATCTAATAGGTTTTATTTTTAATTCATTAGTAATAACTATTAAATATTATCAGATGTGTTTATGATGCTTTTTCTTAAGCTAAGATTTATTTAAATGAAGAGTATGCATTTAAAAGTACACTGAGAAAGATGTTCTTGCAGTTTGTGAAATTGGAATTGTTTTATAGATAAAATGGATAGTTTTTGTTAATTACTTCATTACTAATAAAATATAGATTTCTGTATTCAGAATAATAAGCCTCCCCTTCAATAAAAGACTTTTTAAAAATTCATATGTACTTGGCTTTAATCATATGTGTTGTTCATAAAATCATATGTTATTAGGTATTCTTAAAAAATAGCTAACTTTTGTATAGCGCTTACAGTGCTTTATTTTATTCAAATTCAGACTTTATAAATTCTAGTTAAATGTTTAAAAAACTCTTTTTCCTTTTTCTTGTAGTCGTATGTTTTTCATCTTGTGAAAAGGTTGCTAAAGAACCTATAGTTACCAAAAAACCAAATATCATTTATATAATGGCCGATGATCATACAACACAGGCTTTTGGTATTTATGGTAGTAGATTGGCGAGTTTAAACCCTACTCCGGCATTAGATCAATTGGCAAATGAGGGGATGATTTTTGACAACTGCTTTGTTACCAATGCTATTTGTACACCTAGTAGAGCTACCATTATTACAGGGCAATATAGCCAAGCAAACGGTGTGTTGGATCTAGAAGGTCATATACCACCAGAAAGGCAATATCTGCCTCAAGAAATGAAGAAATTAGGGTATGAATCTGCTATTGTGGGTAAATGGCATTTAGAAAATGAACCTGCTTCATTTGATTATTATGCAGTTTTACCTGGTCAAGGTAAATATCATAATCCAGAGTTTATTGTACAAGGTGAAAACGAATGGCCAGAAAATAGAATACAAACAACGGGACACTCTAGTGATAATATTACTGATTTAACCATAGAATGGCTAAAGGACAAACGAAATAAAGACAAGCCATTTTTCTTAATGCATCATTATAAAGCGCCACATGATGACTTTGAGTATGCGCCCAGATATAAAGATTATTTAGAAGACGAGTATATACCAGAGCCAGTAAGTTTATATGTAAATGGTAATAACGGATCTATTGCAACAAGAGGAAATAATGATTCACTGTTAAATGTAATTGGCTCATCTGTGTCTAAACGAAATACAATAAGAGGTATGGGCATGCGTATCTGGAGTGATGAGTATACTAAGATTTCTAATCCAGATTTTGATGCTTCTATCAAAACTAAATTAGACTTAAGCGATAATGGGTATACACATGCAACCTATCAAGAATATCTAAAAAGATATTTGCGTTGCGTAAAAGGTGTTGACGATAACATTGCCCGATTAATTAAATTCTTAAAGGAAGAAGGACTTTATGATAATACCATTATAGTATACACCGGTGATCAAGGTTTTATGCTTGGAGAGCATGATTACATTGATAAAAGATGGATGTATGAAGAATCTATGCGTATGCCATTCTTTGTTCGTTACCCAGAAAAAATTAAAGCTGGATCAAGAACTGATGCTATTATCAATAACACCGATTTTGCACCTACTTTAATTGATATGGCTGGTGGTACAGCACCTGAACAAATGCAGGGACATAGTTTTAAAACTATTCTAGAAACGGGAGAGGAGCCAGAGGGCTGGCAACAATCTACCTACTATAGATATTGGATGCATATGGCGCATGCGCATGCTAACCCAGCGCATTTTGGTATTCGTACAAAACAATATAAACTAATCTTCTTCTATGGCAAATATTGGGTAGATACAAAAGACCCGAAGGCAACGTGGAATAAAAAAAGTTGGGGTAATAGGTTTGAGATGGATACACCTGTTGCGTGGGAGTTTTATGATTTAGGTAAGGATTCTCAAGAAATGAACAATGCATATAATAACCCTGTTTACAAAGATGTAATTGCAGATTTAAAAAATCAACTTTTACAAAAGCGAAAGAGTTTAAATGAAGAGGATGGCGATAAGTATCCACATATTCAAAAGGTAATAGATGAGCACTGGAATGATTAAACGGTACTTCTTTTAAACTAATTATAATTCAATTTTGTATGAAAGTCATTTTTAGAACAGTAGTGTTTTTATGTATTATCGTATCAACTAATGGCTTTGCCCAATTAAAAAAGCAGAACTATAGCGCAAAAGCTATCTCTGTTCAAAAATGGGAAGTTCTGGATATTAACTTTCAAGCTAAATCAAAAAATACATCTCCTTTTACGGCTGAATTTTCGGCCGTTTTCACTCATGAAAATGGTAAGCAGCAGAAGGTGCCTGGTTTTTTTAATGGAAAAAATGATTGGATTCTTAGGTTCTCAAGCGCTGCAGAAGGTAATTATACATATATAACTTCTTCAGAAATAAAGGCATTAAACAATAAAAGGGGTAAGGTTACGGTAACGGCTGCCCAGATCAATAACCACGGTGGTATTGTCGTTAACGATGATGATCCCCAACATTTTTATTATGAAGATGGTACGCCATATTTTTTATTGGCATTTGAGTGCGATTGGTTGTATGCCTTAGATTACCATAATGAAAAAGGCTTGCCAAAAACCGAACATTTATTAAACCTTATTTCAGAAAATGGCTTTAACCAGATTGTAATGAACGTCTTTTCTTATGATGTAAGTTGGCAAAAGGATGAAAAGCTAAAACAATACCCTGAGCATGAATTTGGAGGACCAGATGATATTTTTCCTTTTTTAGGTAACAATGAGAATCCAGATTACTCTGCTTTGAACCCTATTTTCTTTCAAAGATTAGATCGTACTATAAGTATGATGCATGACAAACGTATTGCCTCTCACCTAATGATTTATGTTTGGAATAAATTGGTCGCTTGGCCAGATATGAATAGTGATGCCGATAATATGTATTTCGATTATGTGGTAAAACGTTATCAGGCTTTCCCGAATATGGTTTGGGACATTTCTAAAGAGGCGCTTTATTATGGTAGGGCAGATGAAGATTATATTCATGGTAGAATTGAAAGAATACGCGAAAACGACCAGTTTAATAGGTTGGTTTCTGTTCACGATTTTAAATACTGCTCAAATTTTCCAGAAAAAGTAGATTTTATTTCCACTCAAAATTGGTCGCATAATATCTATGATAAAATGCTTGATGCCAAGACTAAGTTTAAAGACAAACCTATTTTTAATATTGAACATGGTGGTTATGAGGAGTCCCCATATACTGTCTTTACTGGAGATTATATAAATGCCGAAACTTGCTTACGAAGAAATTATATGTGTTTGTTTGCAGGTGTTTACACTACTTATTATTGGCAAGGCGCTTCATGGAATGTTATCATTTATAACCCTTTTGAACAGCCAGAAGATTTCATAAAACCAAAGTTTGAATATTTTGAACATATGCAAAAGTTGTTTAAAGAATTCGACTTTGCCAAGTTAAAACCAACTCCTTGGCAAAATGGCAGCGCATACAATCTAACCGATAACAATGAAACTGTTCTGTTGTATATGCACAAAGAAAATTACGGTATTGATGCGGCTTTTCTTAAAAAAGAAAGCTCAAAAAGGTCATTACAATGGTTCAATACATTAACGGGAGAATTTAGCCAAACTATAGGATTGCCAAATTCTGGAAAATTAATTTCACCATGGCAAGGAAAAGCCGATGCAGTATTGATTTCCAGGCTTAAATAGGAATAAAAAGGAACATATTAATCATTTGGTCTATTATAAAAGACATACGTTTTAATCGTTTCAATGAGATAATTAGAATTTAGCGATATCAAAACCAATGAAACTAATAAGACATTTTACATGAATTTTAAAAGATATAAGTTATTCGCCTTTTTGATTTGCACCACCGTACTTTTTTCTTGTGGCGATCAAAAAGAAAAGAAAGAAGTTGTTGAGCAAACGAAACCTGTTTATGAAGCAAATTGGGAATCTATAAAAGCTAATTACAAAGATCCTGCATGGTTTAATAAACAAAAATTCGGAATTTTTATTCATTGGGGTGCTTATAGTGTACCTGCTTATAGTTCTGAGTGGTATCCTAGAAAAATGTATATGGATTCGGCAACCTTCTCTGCACAATTAGAACTAGGACAAAAAGGACCTTCAGATGTATTTTTACATCACAAAGAAAAATGGGGCGATCAGAAAGAGTTCGGTTATAAAGATTTTATTCCAATGTTTAAAGGAGAAAACTTCGATGCAAACGAATGGATCGATATTTTCGAGAAAGCTGGGGCTAAGTATGTAATACCTGTAGCAGAACATCATGATGGTTTTGCAATGTACAAGTCTAATGTAACACGATGGAATTCTGTAGACATGGGTCCTAAGAAAGATATTTTAGGAGAATTGTTCAAAGCAGGTAGAGAAAAAGGTATGATTATGGGGGCTTCTTCACATTTCGCCTTCAACTGGTCATTCTATAATAAGAAAGATAAATTCGATACTACAGATCCTAAAAATTCAGACCTGTATTCTACAAAAGGTAAAGACTTAAATGAACCGGTATCTGATGAGTTCAAAGAATTATGGTGGGCGAGAACAAAAGATATTATCGATAACTATCAACCAGATATTTTATGGTTCGATTTTTACCTAGATATACCAGATTTTGCCGATCAAAGACCTAAGCTAGCGGCTTATTATTATAATAAGGGTATTGAATGGGATAAAGAAGTGGTCTTACAAGATAAAAATTTCTCTCATGAAGCATTTCCAGAAGGTACGGTAGTATACGATTTAGAAAGAGGTAAGCTGCCAGGTATTCGAAAATTGCCATGGCAAACAGATACATCAATAGGTAAAAACTCTTGGAGTCATGTTACAAATTGGGAGTCTAAAACAGCCAATGAAATTGTAGATGATTTAGTAGATATTGTAAGTAAAAATGGAAACCTATTATTAAATGTGGGTCCCAAATCTGACGGTACTATTCCAGAAGATCAGCAGGCTATATTATTTGAAATAGGAGATTGGCTAAAGATTAATGGCGATGCCATTTATGATACCACATATTGGAAAACTTTTGGGGAAGGCCCAACTGAGGTAAAAAAAGGACATCATTCTGAAGGGGATAATGAAGGTTTGTCTTCAAAAGATATCAGGTTTACCATAAAAGATAATAAGTTGTTTGCCATTGTTCTAGATTGGCCAGAAGACGGTATGGTAAATATTGAGTCTTTAGCTAAAGATTCTGAATATGTAAAAGATTTAGAAATTGCCAATGCAAAAGTATTGGGTAGTACAGATAAAATTAAATGGAGTCAAGAGACTGACGGTTTAAAGGTTACTATGCCTAAAGAAAAACCAGGTGACTTTGCATATGTTATTCAGTTCGATTTACGATAGTTTGTTAGTTTAATTTAATTGTTCGCCAAGACTTTTGTTGTTAGAGGTCTTGGCTTTTTTTATGCAAACTTTTAATATTAAGATATAAGTAAATACCTATTTTCATCTTCATTTTGTTTCGGTTAAGTAAAATGATATAGTTAGTGAAATGCCCTAATACCCCTATTGTTCAAGTAGTGAAAGTAGGCAATATTATTAATCGAAAGTTGCTTATAGCAATAATTGCACTGTTCTGCAAAATACGCTGATTTTTAGCCCCTAAAATCATCCGTTCTAGTTTCAAAATCATACGTTATTAACTAAAGGGGGCTATTGAATTATTTTTGAGTGCATTGCTGTTCTAGTAATAATTCTATAAAATAATTGAATGAAAAATTTTACTACAGGTTGCCTTTTTGCAATAACTGCATTTTTATCGGCTCAAGAAAAGCCAAATGTTATTGTTGTTTTGGCCGATGATATAGGTGTAGGCGATGTCTCGTATTATAGAAGAATGCATTCCAATGAAATTATAGTTGAAACCCCTGGCTTAGATCAATTGGCTAAAGAAGGTATGGTTTTTACAGATGCACACTCACCTGCCGCACTTTGCGCACCTTCGCGTTACGCTATAATGACGGGTAATAATTGTTACCGAAGCTATGCGCCTTGGGGTGTTTGGGGCGCATACCAACCTTCTCCTATTGAACCTGATCAATTGACCTTAGGTAAGTTGATGAAAAACGCTGGTTACCAAACTGCTTTTTTAGGCAAATGGGGATTTGGAATGGACTTCTATAAAAAAGGAGATTCAACACAAATACATGAAGGGCCTCGTAAACGTGTGGAGCTTGATGTAGATGTACGACAAATAGCGGGTAAAGGTCCACTGCAAAACGGATTTGATTATAGTTTGACCTTCCCTGCCGGAATTCAGAACGTGCCCTACGCAGTTTATGAAAATGAAAAGTGGATGCCTTTAAGTGAGGATTCTGAAATAGGTTACATTTCTCAAGAGAAAATGACCAAACTCGATGTCAAGCTTGATAAAGACGAAGGTTTAGGTGACACTGCTTGGGATCCTCATAACATGGGGCCACTGCTAGTAAATAAGGCAATAGATTATATAGAGAATACTAATGAAGATCAACCCTTCTTTATGTATTACTGCTCTCTAGCGGTGCATTTGCCACATACACCTACTAAAGAACTTAATAATATTAAAATAGCGGAAACGACACCATCGCACCATTTAGATTTGGTTAAAGAACTAGATATACAAATGGCGATGCTAATAAAGTCGCTTAAAAAGAAAGGTATTTACGAGAATACATTAATCATTTTTACTTCTGATAATGGTGGTCTCCAAAGGAAGGAAACCATGGCCTCTGGGCACCAATCTAATGATATTTATCGTGGTGGTAAAAATCAACCTTATGAAGGTGGTCAACGAGTGCCATTTATTGCTTCTTGGGCAGGTAAAATTAAACCAGGCTCTATTTCTAATACACCTGTTTTAGGTCTTGATGTTTTAGGAACTCTTGCTGCAATTACGAACCAAGAAGTTGAAGAAAACCAAGCGAACGATTCGGCTAATTTATTACCTACGTTATTAGGGCAAACGTCAAGTGAGGTACATCCATATCTAATTAATCAATCAGGTACTAGTCGAGAAGCTATGATTGTTAAAGATGGTTATAAATTGATAATTGCTTTCGATAAAAAAGATAAAACCGACAATACAAGGAAGCCCTTAGCATTATTTAATTTGAAAGATAATGCTGAAGAAAATGAAAAATTCAATTTAGTAGACAAACCTAATTATAAGGAAAAGGTTGCAGAGCTTTTTAATGCTTACAATACATTTCGATCTAGTGGTAACCATACAAAAATTTAAGTGTTAGATACTATTAAACTTGGTGATCTATCTAATTCAATAAGCAGTTTTGATAACGTACCAACCATAATTCAATTTTTAAATATGAAAAAAGTAAAATTAACATTAGTCTTGGCTTTGATGTTCACCATTGGTTATGGTCAACAAAGCAATAAAATAGAAGATAACAAGAGTCAGATGTTCGAAGAGAGCTGGCAATCTTTAGAAAAAGTGAATGCTAGTCCTAATTGGTTTCAAGATGCCAAATTTGGCATTTATGCCCATTGGGGTCCCGTTTCTTCAGCATTTGAAGGCTCAGATCCTGATACATTCTACGCAGGTTGGCATGGCATGAAAATGTATGAAGATGGTAAAAAAGTACCTACTAAAAGTGGTAAACCTACTTCTAACTTTGTACATCATTCAAAAAAATATGGAAATCCTAAAAAGTATGGCTACAAATATATTATAGAGCAATTTGATCCATCGGCTTTTGATGCAAAACAATGGGCAGAGCTGTTTGTAAAATCGGGAGCTAAATTTGCAGGGCCTGTTGCCATGCATCATGATAATTTTGCAATGTGGGATAGTAAGAGTACTAGATGGAATTCTAAAAACTATGGTGGTATTGACCCATCGGCAGAACTAAAGAAAGAAATAGAAGCAACAGGTTTAAAATTCATGGCATCTTTTCATCATGCTTTTACGTGGCAATATTATGCTCCCGCACATAAACATGGTGGCGTGGCTCCAGAAGATTATGATTTATATACCAATCCGCATGAGTTGAATTCAGAAACTCCCGATGATCAATTCTATGCAGATTGGTGGGCAAAACTTAAAGAATATATTGATGTGTATCAGCCAGATTTAATTTGGTTCGATTGGTGGTTAGAAAATATGAATGAAGAAACAAGGTTAAAATTCTTGGCGTATTACTACAATAAAGGGCTAGAATGGAACAAAGAGGTGGTGGTTTCTTATAAAGAATCAACGTTTCCGGAAACAGTGGCAATTAAAGATTATGAACGTGGTAGACCTAACCAGCCAAAATCGCCAACATGGTTAACTGATACTTCACCTGGTGCTTGGTTTTATAGACCTAATGCAAAGTTTAAAACACCAAATGAACTTGTTGATATTTTGGTGGATATTGTTTCTAAAAATGGATTGATGCTTTTGAACGTTCCTCCAAATCCAGATGGGTCTATTCCTCAAGAGATGCAAGATTTATTAATAAATATGGGTGAGTGGTTAGCGATTAACGGTGATGCTATTTACGCAACCCGACCATGGACTATTTTTGGAGAAGGACCAACGCGTTTACCAGAGGGTGGGCATAAAGTTGAAAAATTTAAAATAGAATATAAGAGCACAGATATTAGATTCACCAAAAAATCTGATAAAGAGTTTTACATTATTGTGTTAGATACACCCACAAATGAGATTATAGTAAAGTCATTATCTACCGAAATAGGAGTATTAAATTCCAAAATAAAGAATATTACTCTTTTAGGAAGTAACGAAAAAATCAATTGGGTAAAAGACGATAGAGGTTTGGTTATAAAAACTCCTTCTAAATTACCTTCTAATTATGCACATGCTTTTAAAGTTGTGTTAGAAGGGTATAAAGAAAATAATATTGGGGGTAATATTGATGCTCATGTAGATTAAACTCAAGATTTGTAATCCATTAAAAAAACACAAACACTATAATTTTATTAGTATTTGTGTTTTTTTAATTGTTACTCTAATTCAAATTTAAAAACTGTGGCTAAATCGTTCATTTTAGCATTGGGCATGGTTAAATAAAAACTCTCTGAAGTAAGTTCCCAATCCACAGAAATATCAGAACCTAATAAGCGTACGTTTTTTATTGGGGTAGGAGGTATGTTTCTATGATACCCGCCAATAGCGCGCATTTCTATTTTCTTTCCTGCTTCTGGTTTGCCTAGAAAGAATACGTACATCGCCTTTTTATCTTTCGCAATGGTAAAACGTACGTCATCTGCGGTGTATTTTATTTTGGATGATTGGCCACCGTGAGAGCCATCTACCGCTTTCGCAGGGCCATAGCCAAAAATGGTATGTGTTCTGGTACCATAAACAGCTTCACCATGTATTTTTAGCCAAGCGCCAATTTCTTTTAGAATGTATCTTTGTTCTTGATTGATGACCCCATCCGCTCTTGGAGAAACGTTTAGTAATACAATTCCATTTTTACTCCAAACATCGATCATATTTCTAATGACTAAATCAGCTGTTTTGTACGGATGCCCTTCAACATACATCCATTTACTTTCACCCAAGGTAATATCTGTTAACCAAGGCAAAGGGTGTATATCTCTTCTTCCTCCTTGTTCAAAATCTAGCACGCTATAGTCTAAGGGTAGATCATCTTGTTTATGTGCTGTAACTACTTCTTTGTTTTGTTTTAGCCCATTATTAAAATGATGTGCAGCCATTTCCATTCTTTTATCTTCAGGAATTAAATTCAGCCAAGAGTCATACCATAGAATATCTGGATGGTATTTGTCAACGACTTCATTTACTTGATCTAACCAATATTGATTGAATTCTTCTATGGTATCAAAATTTCCGAACAGTTTACGCAATTTTGGGTCTGTAGTGGCGGTCGGTAGATCAGGATGATATACATAATGACTATCATATGCTGTTTTCCAAGCCTCAGGGTTATGAGCATTTCGTTGCCCATTTCTAGCATGATGAAAAGTGGCAATGGTTTTCATGTTTCTTTTCTCTAAAGAGGTAAATAGTTCACCGAGTATATCTCTTTTCGGCCCCATATCTGCTACATTCCATGGGTTTACGTCACTATCCCACATGGCAAAGCCATCATGATGTTGTGCTACAGGGCCAGCGAATTTAGCACCTGCCATTTCAAACAAGTCGGCCCAATCTTCTGGATCAAAATGTACTGCTTTAAACATGGGTATGAAATCTTCGTATCCGAAGTCATGAATACAACCATAAGTCTTTTCATGATGTTTACGAATATCTCCCTGGTCTTTATACATGTTATGAGGATACCATGCACTACCATATGCTGGTACGCTGTATGGTCCCCAATGAAAATAGATACCTAATTTAGAGTCTTGAAACCATTCTGGTGCGGCATCGTGGTTTTTTAAAGATTCAAAAACAGGTTTATATGTAATTTTCTTGTCAGTTTTACAGCCAACCAGGAGGATAAAAGTTGAAACCATTAAAAACTTAGCTACGTGCATTTTTGTTTTTTTAAAATTCAAAAGTCAATGCTATTTGTATGGGTTCGTCTGAATTACCAAAATAATTTTCAGAATTTCCCTGTGGACCCATAGTATCTGGTTTTTGAAATTTGGTGCCAATACCAGGTATGTTTTTTACAAAAGAAATGTCACCTTCAGGATATTCAATACTTACTCTTTTGTTAGGGTCTTCTGATGGATTTTCGGGAGTTAGCATACGTAGAAATGTGTATTCAGAGTTGCAATAGACGGTAAAACCATTGTCATTTTTCCCTTTAACTTTCACCCAATATAAGCTGGAGAAAAACCCTTTAAATTCAGGATAAACATATTCGGTTTCACCTGTGATGGTATTGTTGTAATCATTCTCCCAAACCTTAAATTGGGTACCTTTCATTCTATTTCTCCAAACCCGATACGGACCATCGCCCAACCATTTCATACCACTTACCTCAGACTCAGGAAAAGAGAATGAAATGCCCTTGTATCCTGTTATAACTCTCTTGGCTTTAAAATCTACGGCCAAATCAAGTAAACCGTTAGAATGAATGGTCCATTTGATGATGTCTGACGATAATTCTTTGTGACTTGCCCATGCAGGTGATTTATCTTTTAGCTCAAAAATAGTCGTAATCTCTATACTGTTTTTTAAGCTTTTAACAGCTACCGAGATTATGCTATCATACTGTGCTAAAATGATGGGTCCGTTATTAAAAGGAATCACTTTTCCGTTCTTGATGACCTCTTTTAATAAACCCGTCTTTGCTGAAAATGTATAGTGAATGCCATTGGCTTCTACGGCAATACTATTATCTTTTATGGTTTTCTTGAGTTTACTTTTTTCAGAAGAATTTATATAGGCAGAATTTAGTGCTTTGGGTGTTTTTACGGGATAGCTCCAAGTAAATATTTCCATGCCTTTAGCATCTACAGCAGTCAGATAAAGTGCATCGGCCGATTGCCAATTGTCTGGTTTGGTAACCGAAAACGTTCCCTTAGTATTCGGATCTAAAGCAGGTAATTCAATTATTGATTCGGAGAGTATCTTACAATAATCGTTTTCATCAGGACCATTAAATTGAACCCATTTTGCGGTCATTTTAATTTCATTCAAATTCGTAAAATGATACCTATTTTCAATCTTGAAAGTTCCATTAAAGTTTGGTGTTATGTATCGATCTTCAATATATATAGGTGACCAAACTTCTTTTATGGTGAAATAACTGGCTTCTTTTTCTCCATATGGGCCTACAATGCCATCGGCAGCATGGTTGCCATCCGTGTCAAGCGTGTTATTTTTATCGGTACGAACGATGGCTTCATCTGCAAAATCCCAAAGAAAACCTCCTGCAGAAAGTGGCATGTTCCACATTTTATCCCAGTAATCGTCCAAGCCTGCACCATGCCCACCGTCATATAAGCCATGTAAAAATTCTGTAGGGAAAAGTATTTTATCTTTCGAATAGGCGTCATTGGCTAATGCATGATATTGAAAATAATGTAGCGTATTCGTTTTGTTGAAGATATTCCATGGGTGAATGACTTCTCTTTTTTGAATATCCCACAGGGCATAATCATCATCTAAATCGGTATTCCACCCTGTTTCATTTCCATTTGCCCATAATAAAATAGAGGGGTGGTTAACATCTCTAACCACAGTTTCTTTCACTATTTTTTCTCCAACTTTCGTATCTAAATGTGGCGAATGCCAGGTACAGACTTCGTCAATAACAAATAGCCCCAAAGAATCACAGGCATTTAAAAAATGAACATCGGGCGGGTAATGAGACATGCGTACCGCGTTCATGTTCATATCTTTCATCATTTTAATATGCTCAATACTCAGAGTTTTAGAAGTAGTTCTACCTGATGAAGGGTGAAAAGAATGCCTGTTTACCCCTTTAAATTTAATTTGTTTTCCGTTAACATATATTCCATCGCGTTCGCGAACTTCAACCGTTCTAAAACCAATACGATTGCTGGTGGTATGGAGCACTTTTTTCATTGCGTCTAAGACCTCAATAGTTAATAGATAAAGGTTCGGCTTTTCAGGATTCCAAGTTTTAATGTCATTTGCTGTTGTAGTTACATGCCATTTTCCTTCTTCTTGATTATTTTCGGTTATAACTAAATCTTGAATTTTGTTATTATCCAAGTCAGATAGAAACATGTTTATAGATTTAACCTTTCTTGATGAAGAGAAAATATCGGCATTAATGCTACCATCTGCCTGTGAATCTATGGCAACCCGTTCTATATGTTCTTTCGGAGAAATTTTTAAATATACAGGTCTAAATATTCCGCCAAAAACCCAAAAATCTGCTTTTCGTTCGGCATGATTGATAGATTCATTTGCCGAAACTTTATTGACTTTAACTTCTAATAAATTAGATTCTCCAAACTTTAATAGGTCTGTTATGTCATATTTGAATTCATAAAAAGCACCTTGGTGAATCTCCCCTGCTAACTTTCCATTAATTTTCACTTCGGCGTCGGTCATGACACCTTCAAAAACAATCTCGATCGTTTTATTTTCCCATTCTTCAGTAGCCAGAAATTCATGTTTATAAAGACCGAATTCTTTATGGCGTGTAGCAAGATTATCTTGCCCATAATTGTAGCCTCCAAAACCTTTTTGTTCCCAGCAAGAGGGTACGCCAATGGTGGTCCAGACACCACTGTTCATTCCTTCAGAGCAATAGAATTGCCAATCTACAGTAGTATCTTTTCCGGTACCCGATAGGTATTGTATTTCTGATTTGGCGCTTGAGGTTTGCCCAATGACCAAATGCTGTATGAGAACAAAGAAGCTAGCGACGAGATATTTAAATTTTGTCATTACTCTTTTTCTTTTAATGCTTCATTTTCCAAACGAATACGTTCTTGCTGCTCTTTGTTTAAGCCCTGCTTATAATAAAATTCGGGACTGTGGTAGACATGCGCTTTTTTCATGCCTTGATCATCTATATCTAAGCTCAAATCACAATCAAATCGAGTTAAAATAGCGTGATTTGTTTCCCAGCCATTTACCCTTGTAAAATGTGATATACCCCAAGTAATACCTCTGCCATTTTTTGTATCTGTAAAAGCATCAGGAATAAAAGGACCTGCTGCATCTGGCATTAATTCTGTAATAGCTGCAATATTAAAATTGATGCCGTCTTCTGAATATTGTATGGTATTGTGTTCATTTCCATCTCTTATACTTAGGGCCGCAATACCGGTTTTAAAAGGAAAAAGGGTAGTCTCGTGCCCAGAATTCAATACTGGGTTTAATGGATTTTTAGTAAACGGGCCAAGAGGATCTTCGGCAGTAGCTAGACCTTGCATACGTACTAAGTTTGGTCTGCCTACAAAATCAGATTTATAGTACAAGTAAATCTTGCCTTTATAGACCAGTGGATAGGGGTCATGAATAGAGTATTGATCCCACGTATCTTTTGCTCCATTAGGGATAACAATTTTGTTGGTGGCGGTCCAAGGTCCATCTGGTGAAGTAGCATATGACATTAGAACGGGGCAATCATCACCTCTTGTTCCACTAGGCTCACTAAAACCTTGGTAATACATATAGTATTTGCCTTTCCATTTAAGAATGTCGGCTGTTGATACGGAACGGTGGCCTAAATTAGGTTTTGGAGGTCTAGGTATAGCAACACCTTGCTCTTTCCAAGTAAAGCCATCTTGGCTCGTTGCATACCAGATTTCAGCCAAATCCCAATCGGCAGAAGGGATTGTTTCTGTTGCAGATGCTGCACCTTTGGGTGAGGTAACGGTATTTCGATAGGTATACCAAACATAATATTTTCCGTTTTCAAAAATCACTTTAGAAGGATCTCTTCTACTAATAGTACCATCATGATTATTATAGTCTAAGCCTTTTAATTCGGTATATTTAAACTGGGAATAAAGTTCATTATATTTTGGTTCTGGTGCTAGATAACTATCATAATTACGCTCCATTGAAGTACTTAACGGTATAGATGGTTTTTCTTTAGGTAAGTCATAGGGGAAAGATTGTGCGCTTGCGCTACACACAATTAAAAAAAACAAAGCGATAAAGGGAGCGTGTATTTTCATAGTATTTAATCTTTAATTAGTGTTTCTGTTCGTTGTTCTAAAATTGTCTATTAAAGGCATTTCTTTATTTTTATAAACCTCTTCTATATTATCTATCCTACATTTTTAATGAATTGACTGTAATGTTTTTACAGCATAAATAGAATTATGATTTAATTACTATGGGGTGTAGTTTATTTACTTTCTACTAATTCCCATGATCTTACCCAATTGTAAGTAGTCGTTCTTTCTTCTTCAGTACCGCTCATTCCGCCATCTTCTGGTACCGGATTCCAGTTGTACGTTTCTACCACCATTCTTAAATACATTTCAATGTCATAATCTGCAGGAGGGGTTACTTTTGCAAGAAATTTACCATCTAAAAAGAACTGTACTTCATCTTTAGATTTCCACCATACACCATATACATGAAAATCATCATACACTTTTCTGCCAAGCTGTGCTCCAGATTTATTGGAGCCTTTTTTATACTCACAGCCTTCTGGAATGTTTCTGCTGTGTGTATTTGAATTCATAGATTGATCAAAATTTTTCATCCACTCGGCATCATTAGTAATTTGACCAACACTTTCTTGAATATCTAACTCTGTAGTTCTTTTATCACAACCTTCTAATTCTTTAGACTCGTTTATGAGCCAAAAAGTTGAGGACATGAAGGTTTTATTTGCTTTCATTTCGCATTCATAGTAGCCATAGGTCATACCATTTTTAGAACCAACATAACCGCCGCCGTGGGTGTATTCTTTACCTTGTTTTATTACTGGTTGCGGTAATAGTTTTGTAGTTATTTTTAAGCCTCCATCTTCCACTTTTATATTTTCTGATTGAAATAAGCCTGGCGCTCTACCGATCCAACCTTGACCTGAAATTTGCCATTTTTTCTCGTCTACCTTTTTGCCCTCAAATTCATCGGACATATTTTTAACGATTTTCCATTTTTGGGTAGTTGGTTTAGGATCTTCACCATCATTAAAGTGTGGTGATTTTTGAGCAACCATGGTGCCGACGGATAAAAACAATCCTGTAAAAAGCAGTTGCTTTAATGTGATATATTTTGATTTCATTCGTATAGGTTTTAAAGGTTTTTATAAGGGTCTAATTGTTTAAATAGGTGATTCTTTCTTGAATAAGTTCGTTTTCAAATACAGCCTGATCTAATTTTTTGCTATCAATATTGAATTCGTATTTCTGATAATAATCTTTTAGTAGCACAATGGTATTTAGAATTAATAGCGCCTGTTTTTTATTAGTAGATGCATACAAAATATCTTTTAAATAATTCGAGCTATCTAATGCCCCGGTAATGCCTAAAAATTCTGCAGCGCGCATTCTATTGATCAACAAAGGGTCAGATTTCATTATTTGCTGTATTTGATTCGAAAATGCACCTGCTTGTGTACCAAAACTAGAACAGGTTATCAATGCCCAATAGCGATCTAATTCATCTGTAGATTTTAAATACTTTTTCAATTTAGGTAGAGCTTTATGAAAAGGTATTACCTGTAGATTAGCAATCTTCAAGTATCTTGAAATTTCTGTTTTATGTGCTTGTCCAAATTCAATAGGATTATTGAAAGCCTTATCAATAATATAATTTTCAGGATATAGTGACAGGTCGGGCATAGATGTCATCCAAGAATTCAGATTGTTTCTAAGCTGTTTTAAGCTTTTTTGATATTCAGGATTGTTCGCAAGATTGATTGTTTCATATGGATCATTTTCAACATCATATAATTCTTCTGGAGTTTTAGGTTTAAAAAATTGTGATTGTATTTCGTTCAGTTTTCCATTGTCGAAAAGGTTTTTCCATTCCTTGTACGCCAATTGTCTATATCTATATTCATTCATTAAGGCATTTACAGTAAAAGGTTGAAAATTCCGTATGTATTTTAAGTTGTCTATACGCAGGCTTCTAACCATATCATACTTTTCGTCAAACCTATCTGCATAGCCATAGGTTTCATTATTCTGGAGGGTAGATTTTGAGATATTTGCACCTAAAAAAGGAGTTCCATCTATAGTTTTAGGAATATTTATACCAGCTAAGTGTAATACGGTAGCACTAAAATCGATAAAACTAACAAAAGTGTTTGTTGAGGTTCCGGCACTAAAAGGAGATAAATTTTTGAACTTTTTCGGAACATACACTACTAGGGGAACATGTAGTCCTGTTTCTTTTAAATACCCTTTACTATTTGGTAAAACTCCACCGTGATCTCCATAATAGAAAATAACGGTGTTCTCTAGCAGATGATCATTTTTTAATTGGCTGATGAGTTCACCAACTTGCCCATCCATTTTTACGATTAGATCACGATAAAAGGCATTGGTGTATTTAAAGATTTTTGTTTGAGGATGATTGGGCTGTACAAAGACTGTCTCTACATCGGTTTCCGTTTTAATAGAATTTATATCCATTTCAGAAAAATGTAGTTGTCCTTCATGTGTAGTTCCTATGTTGTATACATGAAAAAATGGTTGTCCATTTTTACGATTTCGCCAACTTGCCTTATTAGAAGAATCATCCCATACATTATCATTTTTTATGATATTGTAATCTTCCTTCGCATTGTTGGTGGTGTAATATCCGGCATCACGTAGATATTCAGGGAACATTTTTATATTTTTAGGTAGCGATATTTTTTGCTCCGATCTATGGTAATGTGTTGCTAGTTTCGGACCAAAAACACCTGTAATAATACTAGACCTTGCAGCACTGCAAACAGCGGCATTTGAAAATGCTCTGTTAAATTGAACCCCTTTTTCAGCTAGTTTTTCGATGTTGGGTGTTGGTACACCGTTTTCATCAAAAAGCTTCATGTAGTGTTTGGAGTTATCTTCTGATACGATCCAAACTATATTGGGTTTTTCTTGAGCTTTTAAATATGTGGAAAGTCCAATAATTATGATTAAAACAATAGATTTAAACTTCATAACTAGTGCTGTATTATTTTGGTTGAGGTAATTTCTTTTTTATTTAGAAATGTAGATTTTTGATTAAAATGTAAAACATCATCTAAAACTATTGGTTTGCGTTTATCACTAGAAATAGTGGTAAGTTGAAAGTTGTTGATATATAAACCATCAATATGTCTGGCATAAATACCTGAAGCGGGCAATGTGCCTACCTTACTAAATTCGGGCCACCAACCATCAAGCGTCTTTAAAGTGTATTCTTTAATGTTTTTGTTATCTGAATTTTCTTGGGTACCGCCACCTGCTACTGTCATTTGAATATTGTTCAATTGAATATCTGTTATATAGTGTTCTGGCATTCCTGTTAAAAAGATGACTGAATTTTCATCTAGTTCACGATTGTCTATAATCATATTGTTAAATGAAAAACCATGCATTGCTTTCATAGGTAGCATTTCTATGGGCGAATCTACGCCCGCGCGTTGTTGACAAAAGGTCATGAAAATAGGTCTAGGTACATTCTTCATAATGATATTGGAGAAAATCATATTTTTCATTTCCCACCTTCATTCATCTGTATTTTTAAACCCGAATCTTGAATGTCATGAAAGGTGCAATTACTGACCGTTATCGACTCAAAATCTCCTCTAGATGCCAAGCCAATACGCATGGCAGCCCATTTACTGGTAAATACACAGTTGGTTATAACAATATCTTTACACGGTCTGTCTGGTCTTGATGTTTGTAGGCATATAGAGTCATCACTAGTATCAAATGAAGAATTGGAAACACGTACATTGGTACATCCATCAAAATCTAATCCATCTCCGTTATGGTTGACACGGCTAGTTATTTTAATACCGTCTACAACAATTTCATTGCAATACAACCAAGCAGAGGTCCATGCCGCAGGATTTATCAAAGTAATATCTTTCAAATGAATGTCATTGCAATTAAGAAAGCGCATCATCATAGGTCTTCCTCCTTTTGCTTTGGTAAAGTTTTCTTGGTGACCGTTAGCATCGATTGTTCCTTTCCCTTCGATAGAGAATGACTTTGCATCGTTTGCGAAAATTAAACAACGATCCATATGTGGTTCGTTTTTATAGGTGTTTTTGTGGGTGTCGGTGGTATAATCTTCGTAGTTAGGGCTTCCTAATAAAATAGCTCCATTTTCAATATAAAGTGTTACGAAGTCTTTCAGATAAATGGTGCCGATCAATACTGTTTTACCAGAAGGTATAATTACTTTTCCGCCACCTTCTTTAGTACATAGGTCGATAGCTTTTTGTACCGCCTTGGTATCTAAAGTTATACCATCAGCCTTTGCTCCATAGTCTAAAACATTATAGTCCTTGGCATTTATGGTAATGGTAAAAAATAATAATAGCAGTAATATGTGTTTCATTCTATATGCTGAATTTTAAATAGATGTCGCTTAAATCTGTTTTGTCTAAAGTTTTCAATTGCCATTCTTTAAGTTGAGTCAAAAGATAGGTTATGGTAGATTTTGATATCTTTTTAGTACTTAAGTTCTTTGTTTCCCAAGGATCATCGGTCAAATCATATAATTCTAGATTTCCTGTTTTTGGATAAACAATCAGTTTTTTATTTTTTGAAATGATGCCTCGTTGATCATCGAACATCGCCAAATAAATAGATGATCTGGTTTCTTTATCTTCAGCTAAGAGTGGAACTAAACTTTCAAAATCTATAGTGTCGGTTGTTTCTAAATCAATTAAATCAAATAGGGTAGGTACTACATCTTGTAAATACACACGAGATGTAATTTTGGTGTTTGGCTTTGCCGAGGGAGCTTTAATAATTAATGGAGCGGTAACACTGGGTTCATAGAGACAAACCTTACCTGCGACTCCGTTTTCGCCAAAATTAATACCGTGGTCAGAAGTAAAAACAATAATCGTATTGTCATAAATGTTTTTATCTTTTAGGGCCTGTATAATGTCGCCAATGTGTGCATCCATATGTGTTACCATTGCATTGTTTTGCTGTACACGTTGCTGCATTTTTTTAATTCTTAACGGGTCTGGCGCATATTGGTATTTTACATTTTTGTTTAGAGGCATTTTATCAGAAAAACTAGCTGGTAATTTTATGTTATCTGCAGGATACAAATCATAATATTTTTGCTTGGTCTGTCTTGGTACATGTGGTGCATTAAAAGCTACATAAGCAAAAAATGGCTTGTCGTTCTTGTAAGTCTTCACAAAGGAAACTGCTTCACTTGCCGTAATATCGGTAATGTGACCTGCAGGCGAATTATAGGTTTTTAACTGACCAGGCTGTATGCTTCCGGTTTCATCGAAAATTTCTTTTACATTTTTTCCCATGGCATGCCACTTACCTGTCATAAAAGTATAATAGCCACTATCATGTAATTTCTCTGGCAATGACTTTGGGGCATTTTGCTTATTTATTTCTTGAGATTCCCATAGATATTTGCCGTAGATAAGCATTGTTCTACTTGGAATACAAACTGCAGGAGACCAGCACCCCATGTTGTATGCAGCCGTAAATGACGAACCTTCTTTTGCCAGTCTATCAATATTAGGCGTGATCATTGCTGGGTTACCATACGCACCTAAGGCTTGATTGCTCTGATCATCAGATTCTATGAACAGAATATTCATTTGCGCATAGGAGCTTATTGTAAAACCAAAAAAAAGTATAGTAAGAAGAAATGTTTTTTTCATTTATCGTATTCTTTTAACCGACCAAAAACATATAGTTCTCAAAACATGTAATTGGCTATTCTTTAAAAAAATAAATATATCAATTGATAAATGGGAAGAGGGTAATGGATTAGTAGAATACTACCATATATGATTTATTTTTAAATTCTGAGGAATTTGGTTTGAATGTAAGTAATTGAAAATCAGAACGTAACTAGAAGTGTTATGATTTTTCTATTTTATGATAACTGAAGATTCTCTAATATTCAATCGTCCATTAAGTATGATAGTTTGTGGTACAAATATTCCTTTATTATTAATTTGATCTAATAATAATTTAGCTGCTGTTTGCCCAATATCATGTGTAGGCTGCTCAACAGATGTTAATGAAGGTGCTGTATGCTTTGCAAGAGATGATTCTGTAAAACCAACAATGGCAATATCATTGGGAATTTGATAACCATGCTTTTTAAAAACTGTCATGGCGCCAATAGCACAAGAATCATTTGCTGCAAAAATAGCCCTAGGTATGGTATTATTATCAATCATTTTTTGAGCTATTCGTTCACCATCTTCCATTTTAAAACCACATGAAATTATTTTACCTACTGGGCGTTTGTGTTTTTTATGGGCATCTTCAAAACCTCTTTGTCTGTTTTTTGTTAGGGTCAAATTTATGGTGCCCGTTAAGTGAACAATATCATTGTACCCTTGTACAATTAAATGCTCGGTAGCAAAAAGTGCCCATTTATAATCATCAAAAAGCACTTTTGATGCTTTGATTTCGTCCACAGCTCTATTAAAGAAAACAATAGGTATATCAGATTTTAATAAACTGGTGTAGTATTCATTATTATCTATTTCTGATGTTAACGAAACAATTAGTCCATCGACCATGTTATCTACCAAAGTTTCAACATTTTTTCTCTCAATTTCCCATGAATAGTTAGACTGCATTATCAGTACTTGATACCCCTTTTCGTGCAATATTTGTTGGGCTCCGAGCATTACTTCAGGAAAAAAATTGGTACTAAATTCAGGTACAACAATACCAATATTGAAAGAACGCTGCTGACTTAATTTTCTAGCGATTGGGTTTGGTCTGTAGCCTAATTCTTTTGCGGTTTTGAGAATTAATTTTTTGGTTTCTTCATTAATATCGTACTTATCGTTGAAAGCTCTGGATACTGTAGAAATAGAAACGTTTAATTTTTTTGCGACGTCTTTTATGGTAACGTGTTTCATGTGGTAATGTTACCAAAATATTAATGTTTCGGCAAATTTCGGAAACGTTTCCGGAAATAAAATGTGTTTCGGTAACGTTTCCGAAGGCTTATTTCTCAAGATGGATTAAAAAATATAAAGTTTTAATCTACTTTAACAATCAATCTATTTCTAGTTATGGGGAATATCGATATTTCGGTAATATTAATTTTTGTTGCTCTTATTTTTGTCTGCGGAATCAGTTTTTCCAAATCAGGTAAGAACATGAAGTCTTATTTTTCTGCCGGGGGCGCATTGCCTTGGTGGATGAGCGGACTGTCATTATTCATGAGTTTCTTCTCTGCCGGTACTTTCGTGGTCTGGGGAGCAATTGCCTACCAAAGTGGGTGGGTGGCAATATCCATTCAATGGACCATGTGCATATCTGGAATTATTATTGGTTTTGTTATTGCACCAAAATGGCAAAAAACAAAAGCCATGACGGCTGCTGAGTTTATAACAGATCGGCTTGGGTATAAAACACAAAGAAACTATACCTACCTATTTTTGTTGATTTCTATTTTCACCATGGGAGCATTTTTATATCCTGTGGCAAAAATTGTAGAGGTTTCTACTTCAATACCTATTACAACAAGTATAATTGGTTTGGGTATTTTAATTCTTATCTATACTTCTGTAGGCGGCTTATGGGCTGTTATAGTTACAGATGTGCTTCAATTTGTTGTTTTAACCGCTGTGGTATTAATTGTAGTACCCCTTTCTTTTGATAAAATTGGAGGTATCGATAATTTCATTGACAAAGCTCCAGATAATTTTTTTCAGTTCGTAAATGAAGAGTATTCGCCTTTGTTTTTAGTTGCTTTCGGCTTGTATAATTTATTTTTCATAGCAGGTAATTGGGCTTATGTACAACGTTACACTAGTGTAGCTACACCAAAAGATGCCAAAAAAGTAGGATGGCTTTTTGCTGCCCTGTATGCGGTTAGCCCTTTAGTTTGGATGTTACCACCAATGATATATCGCATTCTAAATCCGGAATTAAGTGGCTTAGCCAATGAGGGTGCTTATCTATTAATGTGCAAAGAGGTATTGCCTGTTGGTATGCTGGGCTTAATGCTTGGGGGAATGATTTTTGCAACATCAAGTTCTGTAAATACCACTTTGAATATTTCTGCAGGCGTTTTGGCTAATGATGTTTACAAACATTTTAGACCTAAAACAAGTGATGAAAGTTTGGTGAAGGTAGGTAAACTGGCAACTATTATACTAGGTGTTATTACCATTCTCATTGCTTTAATGGTACCTTATTTTGGGGGAATAGTAGAGGTGGTGATGACATTGGCCGCACTTACTGGTGGTGCTATGTTCTTGCCACCAATTTGGGCATTGTTCTCTCAAAAACAAACTGGTGCAAGTATACTTTCTGTTACCCTGATTTCTCTTTCTATTAATGCGTTTTTTAAATTTTTAAGTCCGGCGGTATTTTATTTAAAATTAGATAGAGCTACTGAAATGGGTCTTGGGGTTGGTGTACCTATAGTTTTACTGGTCATTTTTGAACTCTATTTTTCTTATCAACAAAAAGGCAATAATCAGTACACGGTTTACTTAGAGAAAATGAAGCATAAGTCTGGTGTCGTTATTGACGATACTAGTGAAGACAATAAAAAAGGTGCCCGTGTTATTGGCATTGGAGTAGCAGCTACAGGATTAATAATATTGGTGCTTTCGTTCATTGCAGAATCAGGTGCGCTATTGGTAGGTTCAATGGGTTTACTTGTGAGTATTCTTGGTTGTTTTATTATTTATAAAAGTTTAAATAATCGGTAGTAAATGTTAGTAGAAAAATACAGCACTAAAGAAAGAAGAAATAAGACCCTTGAAATTTCTACTGATTTTGTCATCATTGGTGGTGGAATAGCGGGAGTATGTGCGGCAATAACTGCTGCGAGAGAAGGCATAAAAACGGTACTTATTCAAGATCGACCAGTATTGGGGGGTAATGCTTCTTCTGAAGTTAGACTATGGATTTTAGGCGCTACTTCGCATATGGGCAACAATAATCGTTGGGCTCGTGAAGGAGGCGTTATTGATGAAATTCTAGTTGAGAATATGTATCGTAATAAAGAAGGTAACGCGGTAATTTTTGATACGGTTTTATTAGAAAAAATTTTGAACGAAACCAACATCACATTATTACTTAACACTAGTGTCTATGATGTTGAGAAATCTAATGATAGCAACATCAAATCTGTAACAGCATTTAATTCTCAAAATTCAACTACCTATATTGTTAATGCACCCTTATTTTGTGATGCTTCTGGCGATGGTATTGTTGCTTTTAAAGCAGGTGCGTCTTTTAGAATGGGTGCTGAAACTAAAGAAGAATTTGGCGAGTTATTTGCTCCAGATACAGCATATGGAGAGTTACTTGGGCACTCTATGTACTTTTATAGTAAACGAGAGAATCATCCTGTAACCTATAGACCTCCTGCTTTTGCACTTAAAGATATTACCGAAATACCAAGGTATAAATCAATTGGTAAAGATGATAAAGGGTGTAGGTTTTGGTGGTTTGAATATGGAGGTAGAAAAGATACCATTCACGATTCCGAAGAAATAAAATATGAACTGTGGAAAGTCATATATGGTGTATGGGATTATATTAAAAATTCTGGTGAATTTGATGATGTAGATAACCATACACTTGAATGGGTAGGTACAGTACCGGGCAAACGTGAAAGTAGGCGTTTTGATGGGTTGTATATGATAAAGCAACAAGATGTAATTGAACAAAAAACGTTTTATGATGCCATTGCTTTTGGGGGCTGGGCAATAGATTTACACCCTGCAGATGGTGTTTATAGTAAGCTTTCTGGGTGTACGCAATGGCACTCTAAAGGCATTTATCAAATTCCGTATCGTTCTTTTGTAAGTAAGGATATTGATAATCTTTTTTATGCAGGTAGAATTATTAGCGCAACACATGTAGCATTTGGCTCTACCAGAGTAATGGCTACAACGGGTTTCTGTGCGCAGGCAGTAGGTATGGCCGCAGCTGTATGTTCCAAAAACAATATACTACCAAAAGAGGTTCTTGATGAAAAGTATTTAGAATTATTACAGAATAAGTTGAATATTAACGGACAGAGTATTCCTGATATTCCCATTAAATTATCATCAAATTTGATTACTTCTGGTGCCGTTTCTGCATCTTCAGAGTTGAATTTAAGTAAAATCCCGTTTGACGGTGGGTGGACAAATTTAGGCACTGCCGCTGCTCAATTGCTCCCGTTAACAGCACATACAAAATATGAATTTACCGTATGTGTCAATGCTGATGAAGATACCAATTTAGATGTGCAGCTACGAAGCTCAGCAAATGCTAAAAGTTATACACCAGATGTACTTTTAGAAACTTCGATGATTAAATTAAAAAAAGGAGAACAACATGTTTCTTTTTCATTTAATGAAAGTGTGAATGAAATGCAGTATGCTTTTGTAACCTTTTTGAAAAATGAAAAGATAAATTTAAAGAATTCTACCAAGCGCTATTCCGGGGTGCTATCCGTTTTTAATGGGGTGAATAAGGCAGTTTCTAATAACGGAAAACAAACTCCGCCTGAAGGTTTAGGAGTTGACACTTTTGAGTTTTGGATACCCCAGCGTAGACCAGAAGGGCATAATATTGCTATGGAAATTTCCCCTGCAATAGCAGCATTTGACGCTGCCAATATTGGTAATGGGTATGTACGACCTTGGGGAGCAACAAATGCTTGGGTTGCAGATTTGGAAGATGAAAACCCGAAGCTTACCATATCTTGGAAAGAGGAAGTAGCACTGCAAGAAATTAAAATTTTCTTTGATACGGATTATGATCATCCTATGGAATCTACGTTAATGGGACATCCAGAAGATGTTACTCCGTTTTGTGTACGCAATTATACTATAAAGGATAGTCACGGGAATGTATTGGCAGAAAAAGAAGATAACTATCAAACTATCAATTCTTACAGATTTGATACTCCTATTAAAACAAAGGAATTGGTTATAGAAGTATCTCATCCATCTAAAAATGTACCTGCTTCCATATTTGAAATTTTATGTGTGTAATTATGAAAAACAGCTATCTATTATTGTTTTTTCTTGTTGGTGTATTTGGCTATGCACAGAAAAATACAGGCTTGAAAGCTGGGGAAGAAAGACTGGATTTAAATGGCAATTGGAAATTTAATGCTATTTATGGCGATGGATCAAACTACAATAATATCAAGGCTGAGGAAGAAGACATAGTTATTGATAATACTGATAAAAATCAAATTGAAATTAAAGGAGATTGGGTTGTTTCTACAGTAGGAGAGAGGGAGTCTCGGTTTTATGGAGCATCATATTTAAAACATCACTTTAGTAGTTTACAAGATGATGCCAGTGTATCATATGTACCCAAATTGCCTGCATCCGGATATTATGAGGCTTTTGTGCGGTTTCCTTTTGCTATAAATTTAAATACAAAAATAAATATACATCATACTGATGGAACAGATGTACAGTTTTTTAATCAGCGTACACGTTGCGACGAATGGTTGAGTTTAGGCATTTTTACTTTTGAAAAAGATAAACGCTCTGCTATAGAAATTACTTCAGATATAGCCGGTGTGGGTGTATCTGCGGATGCTGTATTATTTAGACCTGTATCCAACGAAAAGATAGCGCAAGCTAATTTGGAGAAAAAGACTATTTTTTTAAGTGATTTTGATGATTCGCAATGGGATAACTTGAAAGTTCCTGGGCATTACGGAATGATTAATGAATTCTCTAATTACACTGGTAAGGCATGGTATAGAAGAACATTTGAAACTCCTGCAGCTTGGCAAACTTCTCCTCAAAAAAGAATTCGATTAAAATTTGATGGCGTTTGCCATATAGCTAAAGTGTATTTAAATGGAGCGTTTGTCGGCACACATCAAGGCGGGTTTACGCCTTTCGAAATAGATGTTACGGAAAATATAAGTTTAGACAACCATAACGTATTGGCTGTTGAAACTGACAATAATGCTTTGGTAGGTGCTACGTGGAATTGGGGTGGTATTATTAGAGATGTTAACCTTGTAAGAAATAATCAGGTACGCATTAAGCATCAATACATACATGCAGATCCAGATTTAAAAACAGGTACAGCAGGGTTACATTTAAAAATTAAGATAGAGAATAGTGGTACTACGGCTAGAACATTAACGGTGAGTAGTCAAATTTTAAATGAAACTAAGGTAAAACAGTTTATTCAAAAAGTAACAGTACCAGCAAATTCTATGAGTGAAGTTGTTTTCACTGGTGAGTTGTCTTCAGCTGATGTTGAGCTTTGGCATTTTGATAATCCGCACTTATACCAAATAGCAAGTACTATTTCAGAAAACGAGAAAGTAGTACATGAATTGAAAGATAGATTCGGGATTAGGAAAGTAACATTGACCAAAGATAATTTGATTTTAAATGGTGAGCCCGTTCGGTTGTCAGGCTATAATAGAGTTAGTGATCACCGTTATTGGGGGTCTTCAGAGCCCCCAGAGCTTATTGATCAAGATGTAGATTTAATGAAAAATGCAGGAGCAAACTTTATGCGTATCATGCATGGAACTCAGAATAAAAAATTGATTGAGCGTTGCGACGAAAAGGGAATTTTACTGTTTGAAGAAGTCAATGTTCGCGATTTGGATAATGCAGAATTTACAGCTCCAGAATATCCTTTGATAAAATCATGGATTAAAGGAATGGTAGAAAGAGATAGCAATAGCCCTAGTATTATTGGGTGGAGCGTTGGTAATGAATTGGATGACCATTATGACTATGCTACAATGATGATGGATTATGTGAGAGTCTTAGATCCTCATAGGTTAGTGACTTGTGTAAGCAATACTGGTGGGCGTGAAGATGCAACAAGAACTACAGATCCAAATTCTAATGTAGATATCATAATGCATAATTTGTATCCGTTTCAAGGAACACCACAAGAAGTAATTTCTAGTATTAGAAACAAATGGCCTAACAAACCTGTTTTTATTTCAGAATATGGCGTAAAGTTAAATGGGATTACATTAGATGAGGACAGAGAAGAAAATTCTACTTGGAACGAAAACTTTAGGGGACAGAATGATTTTGTTATTGGAACTTCATTATGGACGTTTAATGATTACAGAAGTGCATACATAGGAACCAATGTGGAAGAAAATAGAACATGGGGAATTGTAAATGCATGGAGGCAAAAACGAAAGTTTTATTCTCGATTACAAAAAGAAACCAGTCCTGTAAAAGGGATTGATGTTGTCTTTCATAAAAGGAAAGCGACAATAACGATTCCTATAAGAGCAAGAAATGACTTTCCTAGTTTTACCATGAAAGACTATCAAATGGTTTGGGAATTTATAAATGATGAAGGAGAAATAAGTGTTAGACAAACGCAAGATTTACCTGTGTTATTTCCTGAAGATGGTGTGTGGATAGGAGATATTCCTATAACTGTAAAAAACAAAAAAGCTGTAGCCATGCATATTGCTTTATTAAGCCCGAATGGGTACACACGGTTTAAAAAAAATATTGACCTAAAAAAACCTGTAGCTCCTAAAGTTACAGCAATAGTTGGGGGTAAAAATTCAGCCAGGGTATATTTTGAAGAAATGGCAGGGGCAAAGGAATATTTTATACAATACCAAAACTTAAAAGGCGAAACGGTTACAACTGCTAAAACGATATCCAATTATATTACTGTTGATAGTCTACCCAACTCTTCTGTAAAAGCAGACCTAATAGCAGTAAATGGTAAGGGATCTGAGTCTGTCATGGTCAACTTAACAAGGAGTGAGCAAGAATTACCACCTGTTATTTGGGATGCTTTTATACGAGATAATCGTATTGTGGTTGGCTATTCTGGAGAATTAAATGATGAAGCGTATACCGTACGTTACGGAACTTCGCCATTAAACTTAAATCAGGAAATTACAACGTACACTAAAGGGATGATGACCATCCCCATTAAAGAAAGTGGTACATACTACCTGCAAATACAAAAAAAGGATAGTAACGGATTGAGCAATTGGTCTCCTGTTAAAAAAATAAATTAATCCTTAAATGAAAAATAAAGTTTCCATAGTATTATTCATTGTCTTGTTTGGGTCTTGTGCTCAAAAACCAAAACAGAAAGCATCAGAAAAGGTAGAAAATTATAAGATTGTATTAGGGAAAGTATCTAAATCTTCTGTCTTTGAAGAAGCAGGAAAAAGTGTTTGGGGAGGTACATTAACCAAAGGTGAAGACGGCTTATACCATATGTTCTACTCTAGATGGCCAAAAGAGATTGGTTGGGAATGGGTTAATTATTCTGAAATAGCGCATGCTACGGCTACTAGTCCATTTGGACCGTTTTCTTTTCAAGATGTGGCTTTGGGTGATAGGGGTAAAGAATACTGGGACGGAGCTACTACGCATAACCCTACCATTCTTAAAATTAAAGGCAAGTACTACTTATATTATATGGGTAACACTGGAAATAAAGAAATTGTAAGTACTCCCGGAAACCCTAAATTAAATTGGGAACATAGAAACAATCAAAGAATAGGAGTTGCTGTTGCTGATAGTCCTAACGGGCCTTGGAAAAGATTTGACACACCTGTTTTAGATATTACACATGGAGATGATAAGGCATATGATGCCTTGATGACTTCGAACCCATCTGTATGTGAAATGCCAGATGGCAAAATATTAATGGTATACAAGGCGGTAGGGAAAGCATTTAAATTACCTGCTGGTGGTCCTGTAGTACATATGGTGGCTATTGCAGATTCGCCAACCGGACCTTTTAAAAAGTATCCTGATCCAATATTTGTGTTTGAAGGAGAAACATTTCCTGCGGAAGACCCTTACATCTGGTACCAAGATGGTAAATATCGCGCTATAGTAAAACGAATGAAGCATGAAGGAAATAAGCGTTTATTCTCATTAGTCCATTATGAATCTGAAGATGGAATTAAATGGGACAAAGCAAAATATTTTGAAGTTTCAGATAGAACGGTTACTTGGGAAGATGGTACCCGTACCAAGTTTAATCATTTAGAGCGTCCACAAGTTTTTATGGAAAATGGAGCTCCTGTTGCTTTGTTATGTGCAGCAGATACTATTGATGTGAATAATGTGAGACACTCCTTCAATATTCAAATTCCATTACAGATCACTAAAGAAAAATAAAGTATGCATAAGAAGCTCTTTTTACTGTTTTCTATTATTGTTTTATGGGGTGTTTCCTGTAAAAAAGTAAGCCCCCTAAACGATTTTAATACCTATGAGAAGAATAAATCTTTAGATGGTACTTGGCAATTTTTAGCATCAAATACTATAGCAGAAATAGCAGTGTTGTCGCAAACAGACCAGCAATGGGATACCATTACTGTTCCTGGCAATTGGGATACTAGAGAAAAATACGGCACTTATGTGGGCAAAGGTTATTATAAGAAAAGCTTCACGCTTCCTGAAAATTGGGAAGACAAGCACATTAGATTAAAATTTGGGGCAGTATATCAAACGGCAAAGGTTTGGTTAAATGGAAATTTATTAGGAACCAACGTTGGAGGCTATTTACCTTTTGATTATGATATAACACCTTATATACATAAAACTGGAACAAATGATGTGGTAGTAATGGCAGATAACACCATTAAACGAGGTGCATGGTGGGCTTGGGGCGGTATAAGTAGAGCAGTGGTTTTAGAAGCTAATGAACCTGTAAGGTTGGTTTACCAGCATATTAGTTCGGTACCCGATTTTGAGAATGAAGTTGTGAATTTCAGCATCAAGTATAAAATCGAAAACAATGAAGAATCTTCTGTAAATGTTACCATTAATTCAACAATTAAAGAAAAAGAAAAGCTGCCTAAAACTGCATTAACCTTAGATGCCGGAGAAGTAGAAGAAGTAACCGTAACATTTAAGAGAAAGTTATCTGACTTTGATTTATGGCATTTTAATTCGCCTAATTTATATCAATTAGCTACAGATGTAGAAGTAGATGGTAAGTTGCAGGATCAAACAGTTGATAATTTTGGGATTAGAAAATTTGAGGTTAGAGGAGAACAGTTTTATTTAAATAATAGTGCTGTACGAATGAACGGTGTCAATCGTGTACACGATCATCCTAACTACGGTAATACAGAACCAGATCAGTTAATAGAACAAGATATCTTGGATATAAAGTCTTTGGGGTGTAATTTTTCAAGACTAATGCATGCCCCTTTATCTAAAAATCTGTTAGATTTTTGTGACAAGAACGGATTCTTATTAGTGGAAGAAATTCCGGTTTGGGGAGATGAAGACCCTAATTCTTTTCCAAATAATCCACTAACAAAACAATGGTTGAATACCATGATTGAAAGAGATTTTAATCATCCTTCTGTAGTAGCCTGGAGTGTAGGTAATGAACTAAGAAATCCAGATGGTGATTGGGATGATAAGGCGCTAACTAAAGAACAATATGGTTACGTAGATTCTATGTTAGATTATGTAGCAACATTAGATAGCACACGGTTAAAAACTTATGTTAGTATTACTGCTTATAGAAAAGGAGAAATAGGAACGGAACCTTATGATAAAGTAGATTTTATATCAATGAACAGCTACGGAAATGCACCTGTTTTGGCAGAAAAAACACATGAGAAATTTCCAGGAAAACCCATTTTTATTTCTGAAATAGGAATAGGTCAAATAGGTCCTGCACCAGAAGGTGCTTTGAGCGATGAATTGGTGGGCTATTTAAATGAATTGAAAAAGTACCCTTGGGTAACAGGCGTTTCTATTTGGAGTTATAATGATTACAGAAGTAATTATAAAGGTACACCCGCTTCGGGTTTTAGAGAATGGGGCATAGTTGATGAACATCGAAATAAAAAGAAAGCCTACCATCAATTAAAAGAAATTTACAAAGAGTGGGAATAATTTAAAATTGTAAAATTCACATCAAACAACATATAACTATGAAGTTTTCACATAACTTGAAGATAAGTACTCTTTTACTGGTAGTGCTCTCGGCAATATCTTGTACTCAGAAAGAAGCTAAGGTTGTAGACAATGTCATAATCGATACTTTACAGATTTTTCCTTTTAAAATGCCTATTGAAAAGCCAAATATTCCGCTTAGTGCTTCTTCAGAGCGAATGTTTAATTACCCAACACCAAGAGTTCAAGACAACGAACTTTTCTCGCAATTTAAGTATACGCGTTTAAATGGTTTTGATTATAATAATGGTGATGGTACTATTTCTAGAAGAGATCCTTCTAGACCAATCTTGGTAAATGATACTTATTATGTTTGGTACACTAAAAGGCATACAGTAGTACCTCCTATTGGTTGGAATCGTGCGGCAGAGGCTACCGATGTAATACCTTCTACCGATTGGGATTTATGTGATATTTGGTATGCAACTAGTAAAGACGGAGTTACTTGGGAAGAAAAAGGGGTGGCTATTTCACGTCCTGAAAAGCTAAAGTCAGGATGGCGTTCTGTGGCTACGCCCGATATTCTTGTTTGGAAGAATAAATACTATCTGTACTACCAAGCTTTTGATGAACCTAGTGGGTTAAAAGGCGATTTATGCCCTGTCTCTATTTCATATGCCGACTCGCCCGATGGTCCTTGGATTCATGGAGGCGATAAGGTAATTCCGTTTGGTAAAGAGGGAGAGTGGGATTACAAAGCTACACATGACCCGCAACCTATAGTTCATGATGGAAAAATTTATGTATACTATAAAGCAGCCTATAATAAATGGCCAGATAATAGAACTAACTATGCAGTAGGGCATGGTTTGGCAATAGCAGAAGATCCTTTAGGACCTTATAAAAAACACTATTTAAATCCGGTTATGCAATCAGGTCATGAGACCACATATTGGCCCTATAAAGGAGGTGTAGCCACCTTGGCAATCAAAGATGGAAATGAACGTGAAACCATACAGTATGCTGAAGACGGAGTAAATTTTAAAATAGCATCGAGTGTTTCTTTAACTCCATCAGCGGCCGCACCTTTTGTTGCAGATGCATTTACAGACACTAAAGATGGTAGAGGTTTTACTTGGGGTCTATCTCATTTCATAAATGCGGGTACACCAGGAAAAGGATATTCAATTTTAGGGAGATTTGATTGCGATTTGAGTTTGGATTATGATGAGCCAGCTTTTAAGAATACCGGTGTTTGGCATAAGCCGGAAGTTTATTTTGCACAAGGTATGGGTTCTATTAACAAACACCCGGAGGGTAGAGCTGTAAAGAAAAATAATGATTGATTTTATACGGGATTTTAAAATGAATTTGGAAGTGAATTGCAGTATTTACTAAATGTACTAGTACAAAGTTTAATAGAGCGACGACCAATGCAACTACTATTAGTGATTAGATATAATATGTTTTTGAGTTTACTATATATCTTCAAGCTTCCAAACTCTGATCCAATCAAATTTAGTGTAGCGATTTTCTAAAGGCTGTTCAAACCCCATTTTCTGTGATGAGGTCTCTTCTATCCAATCATTTGTTAGCATCTAACCCGTTACAATCAAATTCATCAGATAGTCCATCAACACTTACCCATTTTTCACCACTAGGATTAGGATCTTGATTTGCTAAAAAAATATAGGTTTCGGGTTAGAATCTGGTTCGTTTTCATTAACAGGAGTTTCAATTTGGTTTCCTTCTGGTGACACATCCATAATGCTATTACTAGAATTACTGCAGGAAAATACGGCAATCAATAAAATGAGCTATACTGCTTTAACTGTTTTGATCATTAGTTTTAATTTTTAATAAGGCTAATTCCTATTGAATTTAGTCAATGCGTTAAATGTTTAGAAGTATAACACGTATAGTTTTAAAGATATTCTAGTGCTGTTATAAGGTATTTTAATAGTAGCTATATTACATTTATCAATTGACTGATAAATTATTAATCTCAATGTTTAGCTTTTGGAAAAGCATCATTGGTATATCTTAAAACCTGTGCTTTTCCTGTTCCTCTGGCTGCTGTTATTTCTACTTTCCATTGCGTTCTCAAATCCTCTAAAACTGTAGCATATTTAAGATTTTCAGCTAAATTATTAAGCTCGGCTGAATCTTCTTTGAGGTTGTACAATTCTTCATAAACTGGTTGTTCTCCATGTAAAGGTGAGTCTATATAATCACGATATGTTGCGATTTGAGGGTCATGCATACTATATAACATTTCATTAATCGGAATGCCAATTTGCTTTGCATATTTAATTTCTTTAGTGGCAGAAAAGTTATTGTTCTTATAATATCTTATGTATTTCCATTCTTTATCCTGAACAGACTCACATCTAGGATTCCCAAAATGGGTAGACCATAAATTTTCGGTATATACATAGTCTCTTACTTCGGTATTTGAGCCTTCAATTAAATCTGATATATCTTTACCTTGAAAGGTATCTGGAACTTTAATATCAGCATACGCTAGCATTGTTGGGGCAATATCTATAGTCTGTACCAAGGCATCACTTTTTAAACCTTTTTGCTTCTTATGCGCATTGGGATTATAAACAATGATAGGCACATGGGTAGTCTGCTCATAACAAAGTGCTTTGCCGCCTAAACCTTGTTGACCACCAAAGAGACCATGGTCAGAGGTGAAAATGATAATGGTGTTTTTATCTAATTTTAAATCTTTGAGTTTTTTTCGAAGATTACCTACCAAGCGGTCAATGCCTGTCATTGCTTCTAACTCTCTTATGTAGCGTTCTTTTAATGATTCTGGGGTGTCTACATAATTATAACCTACTTGTCTATCTTCTACTTTAAGTAAATCTGCAGGTAATTTTGGGGAAGTTATATCTGCCTTGGCAATATAATTTTCAGGTAGCGAAAGGTCTACATCACGATACATGTTTTTATAAATCGCATCGTCTGTTTCTTTTAATTTCATTGAGCTGGTTCCTGCTCCATGTGGTAAATTAAAATTAATGGATAGCATAAAAGGTTTGTCTTTAGGCCTGTTCTCTAAAAAGTGTAATGCTCCCGTTAATTTTCTAGCATTCGGGTCTAAAAAATCATCGACACCTTCGTTAATGATTTCTGGTTGCGTAAAGGCAATAGCGTCATTAAAAATACTATGATTGTCTTTCAGGTAAAAGCCTAAATGGCCATGACCTGCATACCAATAATCAAAACTTTGTTCCATTAAGCCACTATTGTAACCACCTTTACCAACTGGAGCATGGTTCTTGCCAACCCAACCCGTATAATAACCGTTATTACGCATAATTACCGGATAAGAGTTTGCCCATGCAGTATCTGAAACACTAGTGCCAGAATTAAAGTTGACACCGTGTTTACGCTCATACTGACTTAATAAAATAGATATTCTACTAGGGGTACAAATGGCGCTGGTAACATGTGCGTTGGTAAAAAGAATACCTTGCTTAGCTATCTCGTCTATATTCGGAGTTTGAACAATTGGGTTGCCTGTGCAGCCTAATAGATCATATGATTGGTCATCGGTTAAAATAAAAACAATATTTGGGCGGTCTTGTGCCTTAACTATGGTGGCTAAAAGGAAAAGGAATAGAAACGTTTTTTTCATTTTCATTCTTTTGTTGGATGATTATTATATAAGAAATTGGTTAAGTAATTGTCAAAATTATTTAACCAATACTATGTTGCAATTATTTTAAGGATTCGTAGACCATAAAGCAGCACTTTTCAGCATTGCCCTTCTAGGAAGTTTTAAACCGGCAAGAATCAATTCCGCAAAATCTTCGGGTTGTAACACGCTATCTGCAGAACCCTTTTCTGCAATACCTGCTTCAATTGACATATCAGACTCTATAGTGCTTGGGGTCAATGTAACAACCCTAATATTGTTTTTACGAACTTCCTTCATCAAGGATTCAGACATGCCAATAACTGCAAATTTTGACGCTGAATATGCCGATGTAGTTGCATTTCCATTTAATCCTGCTGTAGAAGAGACATTAATAATATCACCTTCATTTTTAGCAATTAAATATGGCAAAACTTCTTTAGTCACATGATATATACCCATAAGATTGGTTTGTATAATTTGAGTCCATTGTTCAACCGGCATGTCATTAAATGAACCAAAGCTTCCTATACCCGCATTATTAACTAAAATATCTATTCCGCCAAGTGTATCGATAATAGCTTTTATACTGTTTTTAACCTCTTCATAATTACCTACATCAAAAACAGCATAGATAGCTTTTATGCCTAAGTTTTCAAGTTCGGTAACTGTTTCTTTTAAAATATTTTCATTTCTGCCGGTAATGGCAACATCGATACCTTCTTTAGCAAATGCTATTGCAGTGGCTTTACCAAGACCTCTGCCACCGCCTGTAATGATTGCTTTTTTGTTTTTTAAATTTTCCATTTCTCTTTCAAAATTAATTTATAGTTGTCCAATAGTCCATTACAAAAACATCACCAATAATCGGTCCTACCTTTTTAACTAAGTCTAAATGGGCTTTATGAAATAGATATATTTCTCTAGCATGTTCATCTTTAAAGGTGATTGTAAACGTATGAGTGAAACCTTTACTGGCACCTTCTGTACTATCGTTCTCTCCCCATTCAATGTTGGTAATTTCTGGAATTTCATTTTTAAGATTCACAAAAGTTTTAACAGCTTCATTTACTTGATCCTCAGTAGCATTATCTTTATATTTCAGATTTACGATATGCCTTAACACTTTACCTTCTCTGTTAATTTTTGGCGCAATTTTATAGGTTGCTATCTTTCCTAAATCAAAACGAAAAGAACCAGCAATTAAGAAATTGTCTTCTCCAATTTTATGAGATCGTAGCCCATAATATATAGAATATCCTGTTTCTAAATAATTGATAGGACTTAGAATACCATTTTCATTTAGTTTTAATAGTTGTATACTGGCATCATCTCTTGTGCCAACTGCTAAAACAGCTTCATTACTATCTACTGAAACTATTTCAATTCGAGTTTGACCTTGTAATTTGGTGCTTTCATCATCTTTAAGAACAAAATGTGGTACTAAAGCTCCTTTTTTATTCACTTTAAATACGCTTACACCATCACCATGATATTCAAAGTCTGTTTTTTTAATAAAGCCATTTCGTTCGTAATATTTGTGATGTCTATGACCTACAATTACATATTTGTTTTCCCCTAAAGTTACTCCTGTTACTGGGTAAGCTCCTGTTAAATATCTATCTGTATTGTTATCGCTAATATTATTTATGTTCTTGAAAGTTCCGTCATCATAGACTCTGAAACTACTTACACCATTGTCTTGAAAACCGCCAGTGTATAAATAGGTCTTTCCTTTAATGTTATGCACAAACATGCCTATAATACCATCTGTATGAATAGTTTGGTCGTCTTTCATAGACTGCACATGGGTTAGCTTCCCATCATTATGTATTTTAAAACTACTTAACCCAGGAGTTTCTTCTAAACCGCCTATGAAAAGGTACGATGCTTTTTTCATGTGAACGACCTGTAACGTAATAGCTGTTCCTAAATATGTTTTATCGGTGTCTTCTACTAAAGCAACACGTTCTAAAGATCCGTTGGTTAAAATTTTAAATGTTTCAATGACATTGCCGTGCTTGTTAGCCACAAAAAGAAAATCTGTTCCATTAATACGGTCTGCAACCATACCTCGAGCAGGTCCTTTTTTCATATGAAGTTCATGATTGCTTATTGGGGTTAGAATACCTTCTTTATCTAAACTATAGACATCAATATTACCTACGCCACCTGCAAATACATAATGAGAGCCGTCTTTCTCGTAACTGGTTACAGAAACTGTGTTTTTTCCAGATATACTTTTGAAGTCTTTTCTGTAAAGCATTGCGTCATCAGAAACTTGCGAGAAGCTTATTTGCGATAAAACTAAAAAGCATAAAAGGAGTATGTTTTTTAAAAGATTCATGTTTTTAGTTTTTTAATTGATTTAAAATAGCATTTGCTCCTGCAATGGCAATATCACGATCTTGTTCTATAGTGCCACCACTAACACCAATGGCTCCAATAATATTTTTATTTTGATTTATTATAGGGATCCCTCCGGGGAATGTAATTAAGCCACCATTAGAATGTTCAATGTTATAAATAATTCCTCCTGGTTGACTAAGCTTTCCTAAATCGCCTGTAGCTATATTGAAGTAGCGTGATGTTTTTGCTTTTTTTATAGCAATGTCAATACTACCAAGAAACGATTCGTCCATTCTTATAAACGATTTTAGGTTTGCGCCAGCATCAACTATTGCAATGTTTACAACAACATTTAATTCTTCTGCTTTTTGTTTTGCTGTTAAAAGCGCTTTTAAGGCATCATTATGTGTAATATCATTTGATATTTGGGCATTTGCCAAACTTGATGTTAATGAGACCATAATTAGAATGACACAAATTTTAAAATGTTTTAATGAATTCATTTTTCTGATTTTTTATGAATTACAAAAATTAGAAACCATTAAGAGAAAACAGTTGAACTAGTTCAACTCGTAAAAAAATATTATTAAATTATGATTGCCTTTTTATTTTACTTAAAAATTCGTGCCGAATACCAAGGTAACCTGCTATTTGTTTATCAGTTAGTTTTGAGGCAATGTCTGGATACTTTTCAATAAAATGGAAATATCTCTCTTTTGCTGTGAATGAATGATTATTTATTAATCGCCTTTGCCATGAAACCAAAGCTTTTTGAGACATAATTCTAAAAAGTTTTTCAACCTTCGGAAACCTATCGTATAGCGCTATTTTATCTTGCTTATTAATTAAAAGTACCTTACTATCTTCTAAAGCTTGCATATTTAAGTTAGAAGGAATTTGGTTCATAAAACTATCAATATCCATTAGCCACCAATCTTTAGCGGCAAAGTATAAAGTGTTCTCATTACCTTTTTTATCGATAATGAATATTCTGAAACAACCTTCTAAAACAAAACCTTCAAATTTGCATATTTCACCTTGGGTTAACAAGAATTCCTTTTTTTTAATGGATTTGGAGTGAAATAGTTCGGTGAATTCTTCTAATTCTGTTTTAGAAAAAGCTACATTTTTAGTTATATTTTTTATTAATAAATCGTTTGTCATTAAAAGCGTAGTTCTAAATTTTTATATCACTATGTATTCATGTTATATTTTTTTGATGTACGCATAGTATACTGTGTTATTTTGTTCTGCGTCATCTAAAAAATTAGCTGTAAACTTAGTTTTTCCTGCTTTTAATGAAACGGTGAATGTGGTTGATAGATCAGTTTCATTCACAACCTTTTCTAATTTAAGTTGATTTTCAAACTCAATGGTAGCTTTTACAAAACTCAAGTTTTTTCCTTCCGGAATATCGTTTTCCAAACCAGGTAGGTTTTCTTTTGTTATAGCAGGTGTTGTTGCATTTATAGCTAAATTTGATTCTATAGGATAACGTCTTAAAGACACCTCGTAATTACCGCTTTCTAAAATATCTACACTCCAGTACCCATTACCAATTACACCTTCTCTAATATAAATTTGGTTCCAAGGATAAGCGCCCGATTCTGCATGAATATCATGCGCAGTAAGTGTTATTGGGTTTTCATGTTCTGAACCTAGTTTAAAGTAAACATCTTTATCAAAATCTTTAGAAACTTGCGTCCACCAGTTTTCATAGAAGGCTTTCATTTCATTCACTTTTTCAGGACGTTCTACTGCAATATCATTTTGCTGTCCTTGATCTTTAGAAATGTTATACAGTTCTTTTCCGTTTATCAATCTCCAGTTTTCTTGCATAACGGCAGAGTTTTTCCATTTTTTAGGATGTTGAATACGTTGTGAATCTGTTACTAGCATTCTATTTTTCAAGGTATCCTTTCCTCTTAAAAGCGGCACTAAACTTTGTCCGTCTAAAGGCTGATGGTTTTTTGGCAAATCAATGCCACACAAATCTGCTAAAGTGGGCATGATATCTATCTGTGCTGTTAGAGTATTAATGTCTGTGGCTGTACTAATTTTTCCGTCTTTCCAATAGATAAAAAACGGAACTCTATGGCCACCTTCATATTCGCTTCCTTTGGTACCACGCATACCAGCATTAAAGCCTGTAATCTTGCCTTTTTTATTATAGTAACCCGCAGATGTACCATTATCGGTCATGAAAATTAGAATGGTATTATCGGCTACATTTAATTCTTTCAGTTTGTTTCTTAGTTTACCAAAATTGTCATCGATATTCGTAATCATTCCGTAGAAACGTTTTTGGGTATCTGCCAAAACATCTTTACCTAAATCTTTATATAAATTGTAATATTCCATGGGTACATTGTATGGACCATGAGGAGCATTGGGCGCTATATAGCAGAAAAAAGGATTGTCTTTATTAGTCTGTATAAATTTTATAGCTTCATTAAAAAAGACATCTGTACAATACCCTTCGTATTTCTCTGGTTTTCCGTTATGAAAATAAGTGTCGTTAAAATAGGTGTTGTTCCAATAATCTGGTGTTTGTTGTACGCCACCACCACCGTGCATTACGGTTTCTTGAAACCCACGGTCCTCTGGTCTAAACGGATAATTATCACCTAAGTGCCATTTTCCAAATCCACCAGTTTTGTAACCGGCCTCAGAAAACATATTGGCTAAAGTTTTCTCATTTTCTCGTAATAAAGACCAGCCGCCAACGGTATGCCAAACACCAGTGCTGTTTGCATATCTGCCGGTCATTAAACCAGCTCGTGTTGGTGCGCAAGTTGGTCCTACATGAAAATTGGTTAAATGTGTACTTTCTGTGTAAAAAGCATCCATATTAGGTGTTTTGATTATTGAATTACCATGTGCACCTACATCACCATATCCCTGGTCATCTGTAATAACTAAGATTACGTTTGGCTTAATAATTTCACCAATATTGCTTTTATTTTCCTGTTTGCCAACACAGGCTATTAACAGAATAAAACTTAAAAATAAATGGAGTTTTGAGTTAGTAGACATTTTTTTTTAAAGTTAAATTGAGTTATTTAATCTGTTTTAAAATCAAGCCATTTAACCAAAGGCTGCCTTTTTCGTTTTTACTTTTAAATTTTAAAGTTACAGGATTGGAACCATCGGATATTATCATTGATTTTATTGAAATTGGTCTGCGTTCACCACTACTACTATTGTCATAGTAATTAACAATATGGTCGTCAGAAGTTCTAGTAAATTTACCGTCAGCATCTTCAACAGTTACTTCTATATCGTTTGTTAATTTAATATCTGTTTTTCGTGCATGATGAAAAGTTTCTAAAGTATACTTACCTGCATTTAAATTTGTCAATTTCATTTGAACTTCACCTTTTTCAACAAATACACCATCTGTGCCTACAAAACTTAAATCGCCTAACATGCTAGTACCATCACCTAACCAATTAATTTTTTGGCTACTACTTATTGCTATGTTTGTATTTGTTTCTTTGATAGAATAACTTAATTGCTGATCAGAATTTCCTGTCCATTCTTCCCATTCAAATTGTACTAATTGCTTCTCTCCTCCAATATCGACCCTAGTAATCGGATAATCGTAAATGGGTGTCGCATTATTGGCAATTTCATTAGTGTTAAATTTTACGGTTTTAATAGATGCTTTTCCAGATTTGATGCCTGCTGCTTTTGCAGTAACGGTTATTGATCCAAAATCAGAAGTACCTTTTACGTAAATAGCTGCTACGCCATTATATGCTAATGCAGGATTAGCATAAATTTTTCCATTGTCTATTAATTCACCTGCGCCAGAAACTGAAAACTGAATTTCTTTTTTAGCAGCGGTAACTACTTCGTTGTTTTCGTCTAAAATAGAGGCGTAAACTAATCTTATATCTGACCCACCTGCATAAAAAGGTTGATCGGTTATATTATATTCTACATGTAAATGATGTGGTTTTCCTTCTTTCTCTCTGATAAATTCTATGACTTTTTCTCCATTGGAATACCCTATGGCCTTTAAAGTGCCTTCTTTCCAATTGTGCTTAAATGTAAAAGAAGGATGATTTAAATTGAGTTTGGTAAGTTCATTATCTGGTAATTGTCTCGCGATTAATTCGTTGTTATAGTATAAGGCGACTTCTTGGCAATTACTGAAAACACGAACTTTTCCATCTTTAGATACCGTTTCATCAGCAATGTGAACAATAGGCTTTTCAACCAATTCTGATTGATACCAATAATACACAGGTTTAGGTACTCTATAAGGTGATAAAACACCGTACGTGGTCATAAAATCTCGTGACCATTGGTCATCCACAATATCGGGTTGTAAATGGTTGTAATCAGCACCTAGCCATGTAATGGCGGCAAAATTATTTTTATTACCCTTGTACCTGGATATATGAAATTGATTTACTTCTGAATTTGGAGAACTACCATGTTCCATAACCATGGTAAAAGCACTCTCTGGAAATTCTGTTCTTCTATAATCCATAGTTGCATGTACATCTGTAATGCCTTCATTTTTTGGTCCGTCCCATGGGGCAGAGGCAGAGGCGGTTAATCTAAAAGGATCTTCTTCTTTTGCCACGGTTTGCATTCTAGGAACAGGACCTCTATGGTTAATACCAGCTCCCCAAACAATTATTGATGGGTGATTTCTATGATTACGGATCATTGTTCTAGTAGCTTTTTCCAAATTTGAAAACCAATTGTCATCTCCCCATTCTATCCATGTAGAAGGTTCTTCATAAATAAAGATCCCTAGTTCATCACAAGCTTTAATAAACGCATCATCTTGTGTGTAGTGCGAAAGCCTAATGATATTCATACCCGCATTTTTGTATTGTAATGCCTCATTATAATGAAATGAGTTTGGTACGGCATCACCAATGTTAGGGTAACTTTGATGGCGATTGGCACCGACCAAGAACAAAGGCTCACCGTTTAAAACGAAACCTTTTCCTTTTTCTAAAGAAAATTTTCTGAAACCAAACGTGTTCTCTACAAAATCAACGGGTGTTTCGTTAGTATAAATGACTGAATTTACACGGTACAAATAAGGAGAGTCTGGCGACCATAAATGGTAATCATCTTCTATGGTTGCAGATTGTCTAAAGGTGTGTGTAGTATTGGCAGCAATGCTTATTTCAGAAACTAATTTTTTAATAACGTAGCCATCTCTATTGATTATGTGGGTTACAATATTAGTTTTCTTAGCTGTATCGTTTTCATTTTTTACCGTTGTTTTTATCGTTACGGTACCGTTGTGTTTATTTACGGTTGGTGTTGTTATATGCACACCTGCATCAAAATCTTCCCAGTTATAATTTACATGTAGTTTATTAGTAGTTACTAAATAGACATCTCTATATAATCCGCCATATTTTACGTAATCGGTTCTGTGGGGATCGGGAGCAATAACTTGACTATACGAATTGTCTGCTTTTATAGCAATGCTGTTTTCTTTACCCAATTGTACATAATCAGTAATGTCAAAATGAAAAGGAACATATCCGTTCACCGCATAGTTACCTACTAGCTCACCATTCACCCATAATTCTGTAGCATTATGTACTGCTTCAAATTCCAAGAATACCTTATCAGAAGTATTGGCATTAATAGTTACTTTTTTTCGATACCAACTAATATCACGCAAATACTTCTCTTGTACCCAAGTTTCTTTAATACTATCCATTTCATAAGAAACTAGCTGCGGTGTATGTGGAACGGATACATTTTGCCAGGTACTATCGTCAAAATCTATTGCGGTAGGTGAATTTGTTACATCGCCTAAATGAAATTTCCATCCAATATTTAAATTCGTTTTTGTTCTGTCGCCAGCATTAAACCCCTCTGGTAATTGTTGTGCCTTTACATGTGAAGACAATAAAAGAGCGATTATGATTATTTGTAATTTTTTCATTTTCATTATTTCTATTTCCAAACTCTAAAATATTTTACGTGATATTCACCATTTAGCTTATTGTTATCCGGTAGGGCACCGAACCATTTGTTAGATTCACAATTAAAATTGACTTCTAAAGGTTGATGCCAATGTGTGTTCTTCGCCTCTCTAAATAGTATGCCATCTATATAGAAACGGATATATTCCTTGGTCCATTCTAGCCCCCAAACGTGATAATCTTTTTGTAGTTCTTCTGGGAAAAAATATTTTTTGGTTCTAGAGAAATGCTTTTTAACATCTCCATGTTCTTTTGGAGATTTAAATACATGAATATTTGAATTTAAATCATGGCGATTGTTTTCTACGCCAGGTGCGTTTTCACAGATATCAATTTCAGTCCACCAATCTTTATCTACGTTTGTCATCCAAAAACCAGAAACCCATGGCGTATCCATTAATTTAGCTTCAGCTTCAAAATAGCCATATAAAAATTTAGTTTTACTTTTTATAAAGCCTGTTGAATGCGTAAACTCATTAGGTAATTTTTCAGCTCCGTGTTGGTTTACCTTAATTACTAACTCCCCATTTTTTAGGCTCACATTTGATTCATGAAAATAAGTTGGTGGTCTACCTTTCCATTTTGGATTATTGGGATACCATCTACTGTAATTCAAATTATTACCCTCAAATTCATCAGAATATTTTTTTATTAGTTTCCAACTTTTAGAATTTTGTTGGTCGGATAGGGGATAAGCAGAATTTACCCTTTCAATACTATTTTTAAGTTCAATAGAGTCTATATACTTTTTTGGAGGAATAGTCAGGTCTTGGGCAATAATTTTTGATGCTATAAAGAACAAAACCATAACATGTTGGATTTTTACAAACCTCATTTACTTCGTTATTTAAATTTGAAATAAAATTATTCTATAAGAGCAACTTGTTAAATTATAGATGGCCGGAAAACTAACACATATGGTTAATTACAACAATAGTTATCAATAAATGAAATTTACTCACCTACTTAATGTTGTTTTACTTGAAAGAATGAGATAAAAAAAGGCTTTGAATAAAAATTCAAAGCCTTAATGGTATGGGTTGATATAAATTATTTTAATTCTAATTCTTTAATTTTCGTTTTTTCGGTACCCCTTAATTTTTCATAGGTTGTTATCATTTCTTTCAGTTTTTCAGTATTGGTTTCTGCGAGGTTATTATCTTGTGCTCTATCTTCTTTTATATTGTAAAGTTGATATGCTTCAGAAACACCTAATTCAATTTTAACCTGGTCATTGAAAGAACTGCCTTCATATGGCGGAATCAGTATCCAATCTCCGCTTCTTAATGCAGTTTTTTGGCTGGCTTCCAAAATAAGATCGGTTCTGCCACTCTTTGTTTTACCCAATAAGGCATCTATTATATCTTTACTGTCATCTGTTTTTTGAGTGCTACCTGTTAAACTGGCCAAAGAGTTTAATAAGTCTATTTGACAAACTAACGCTTCTGAAACTGTTGGTTTTATTGTTCCTTTCCAATATGTTATAAAAGGCACATGAGTGCCGGCATCGAATAGACTATATTTCCCACCTCTTAATCCGCCTGCCGGGGTATGCTTTCCTAATTTCTCTACGGCATCATCATAATAACCATCATTTAGCACCGGACCATTATCACTGGTGAAAACAATTAAGGTATTTTCTAAAATACCCTCATTTTCTAATGTTTTCATAAATTCACCAATAACCCAATCTGCCTCAAGAATAACATCGCCACGTGGTCCCATACCAGATTTGCCAACAAAACGTGGATGAGGTGTTCTTGGTACATGTGGTTGTTGAAGTGCATAGTAAAGAAAGAAGGGTTCTTTTTTATGATCTTTGACATATGCCTGAGCTTTTTCTAAAAAGTGATCGGCCATATCTACATCGCTCCATTTGGCATCTTCCCCACCTTTCATAAAACCAATTCTAGGAATACCGTTAACAATACTGTTATTATGACCGTGATGCCATTTCATATTCAGTAATTCAGGATTGTCCTTTCCTGTAGGTTGATTGTCATAATTTTTAGAATAATCTATTTCTATAGGGTCATTTGGGTCTAAACCATCTACATGACCATCTTTTATATACACTGTGGGTACACGATCTTGTGTCGCTGCCATGATATAAGAATAATCAAAACCAACTTCATTAGGACCTGGTGATACTCTCTCATTCCAGTTTACATGTCCGGTGCCGAGACCTAAATGCCATTTACCCACAATACCGGTTGCATAACCTTGTTCTTTTAACATTTTAGGAACGGTCATTTGGTTTGTACTAATAATTAATGGTGCGGTACCCGGTAATATTTGTGCATCTTTATTTCTCCATGGGTATACTCCGGTTAAAATACCATAACGACTGGGAGTACAAGTTGCTGAAGTAGCATAACCATTAGTGAAACGGACACCGCCATTTGCCAAATTATCAATGTTTGGTGTGTTAATTTCTGTGGCACCGTTGGCACTTATATCGCCGTAACCTAAATCATCTAGATAAATAACTACAATATTTGGTTGTACAATAGTATCTGCTTCTTTAGAAATATCGTTTTGGATATTTTTATTAGTCTCTTTGCAACTAAATGCAAATAATATTAAGAGCGACAGATAAAACTTGTGGATAATAAATTTTGTTTTAATAATCTGGTTCATTGGTTTGTTATTTTAATTCTTTTTTAATGAGTTATTTCTGTCTTGTTCCAATTTGTTTTCTTCTTTGATAACATTTTTTGCGTGAGGGTCTAACCAACCTGGTGCTATATTCTTTGCATCCCATTTTTTATATTCATTTTCTAAATCTAGGCAAATTTCTGAATTTGTAGATGCAATATCATTTCGCTCTAGTTGATCATTTTCTAAATCGAATAATAGTGTTTTATTCTTATAGGCACTTTTGTACAACTTGTATTTTCCTTTTCTAACGGCATACTCAAAATTGCCAGATGATCGCCAAAATAACGTCTCATGCGGATTTTCTTTATTTACATTTAAAATGTAGGGTAGTAAGTCAACACCATCTAATTGACTTTCATCAACTGAATCGCCACCTGCAGCATTTAAAAGTGTTGGAAATAAATCTAAAGAGGATATGGGTTTGCTGAAAATTTGATTTGCTTTTATTTTATTAGACCATGTTATAAAGAATGGAACTTTTAATCCTCCTTCAAACAACATGCCTTTATGCCCTCGGTTAGGTCTGTTATCTGCATGTTGAATTCTACCTCCATTATCACTTAAAAATACCAGGATAGTGTTCTCTTTTATACCATTAGCTACCAATGTAGAATCTATTTTACCAACATTGGTATCAACTGCATTTACCATTGCTGCATAAATACTTCTACCGGCATATTCTATATGTTTGGTTTTTTCTAAATACTCTTTAGTTGCATGGTCAGGTGAGTGGGGTGCGTTATATGCTAAATAGATAAAAAATGGTTTATCATCCTTTTTATTGATAAAGTCTATGGTCTCGTTTGTAAAATCATCGGTTAAATATGATAATTCATTTTCAGGTACTGTTTTTCTATTTCTGTAAATAGTCTGAATTTCATTTTTTGACTCCCCCCAATAGTTCATTCCACCGCCAGGAAAACCAAACCAATGATCGAAACCTTGAGCAGGTGGATACAAATCTGGATGATCTCCTAAGTGCCATTTTCCTATAGCACTTGTTCTATAGCCTTGCTCTTTTAAAGCTTCAGAAATCATTTTTTCTGATAAGGGTGTACCAATACTTGCATCATTTTCTCCATCATAGGGCATATTACAATCATGACCAAAACGAGCTTGGTAACGACCGGTTAACAAACCAGCTCTTGACGGACTACAATAGGGATGAGACACATACCCGTTTGAAAAAGTGACACCTTCGCTTGCAAGCCTGTCTAAATTTGGAGTGGGAATATCTGTGGCACCATTAAAGCCAACATCTGCCCAACCTTGATCATCTGTCAGAATTACGATAATGTTTGGTTGCTCTTGGCTAAAGACGGTAGTATAGCTAGAAAAAATTAAAAGAAGTATAGAAGGTAGTAAAGTGTATTTATTCATTATTTTGTTTTTATGGTAATGGTAGTTGAATTTAGATTGTCTGAACTTGCCGTAATTTTAATTTCGCCCGGTGTTTCTGTAGATTTTAAAATTGCCAAACTTTTTCCGTAAAACGATTTAATATGTTTTTCTTTGAACGATTCTAAAGAGGCAGAGTTCCCATTACCTACGGCTTCTAAAACTCCATTACCGGTAACTTCAAAATTCACCAAATTATCAGCGTTTGGACATAAATTACCTTCTTCGTCTTCAACTCTAACCGTTATAAAAGAGAGGTCTTTGCCATCTGAATCTATAGTGCTTCTATCTGCTAGTAAAGATATTTTAGCAGGTTTACCAGCTGTTTTTATTTCTTTTGTTGCTACTTGCTTTCCATCTTTATATGCTACTACTTTTAAACTGCCCGGTTGATAAGGTACATTCCAAGATAATCTGTATTTAGATTTGTAAATACCTCTTTTGAAGCCATAACCTGAATCTAAAAAACCTCTATATTCGGTAAAAACATCAGTTAAATCTTTGCCTTTTACTTTTTTTCCAAATGATTTACCGTTAACGAAAAGTTCTACTTCATCTGCATTGGTGTAAGCGTATACAGGGATAGTTTCTCCTTCTTTTCCTTCCCAGTTCCAGTGTGGTAATACGTGTACCATAGGTTCTGTTGTCCATTGACTTTGGTATAGATAGAAACGATCTTTAGCGAAACCGCATAAATCAACAGGGGCAAAGTAAGAAGCATGAGAAGGCCAATCGTCGTTCCAGTATCCATTGGTAGAATTATCTCTACCACCATAAGGCGTTGGCTCCCCTAAATAATCAAATCCTGTCCAAATGAATTCACCTAAAGAATGCGGATTAGCTTCTTGTGCAGCAAATTCTATATCTGGCGCATATGCCCAAGATGGACCAACGGTAACATCATAACTAGAAACCTGGTTGGTCTCTTTATTGACAGTGTAGGCCTGGGGAATTTCGTAAAATCCTCTTGTGCTTGTTTGTGATGAGGTTTCTGAACCGTAAAAAATCATGTCAGGGTTTTGCTCCCTTATTTCACCATAATAAGCGGGTTTGTAATTTACCCCTACCACATCTATCTGTTGCGCCAATTTATTTGTAAAAGATGCAGGATAATAGTTGAAGCCCGCAGTTGTGGGTCTTGTATTATCTTCATCATGGCAAATGTCATTTAACATTTTAGCTATTTTCCACCCATCGGCTTTAGATTGCTCTAAAATTTCGTTACCGATACTCCACATAATTACAGATGGGTGGTTGCGGTCTCTTTTTATCATATCCCGCAAATCAATTTCAGCCCATTCATCAAAATAATTACTATATCCGTTAGGTACTTTAGGCAATTTCCATTCATCAAAAGCTTCGTCAATGACTACAATGCCTAGCCTATCGCATACTTGTAACATTTCTGGCGACGGCGGGTTGTGACTTGTACGTAAAGCATTTGCGCCCATTTCTTGCATAATTTGCATTTGGCGTTCTGTAGCTCTGTAATTAACAGCAGCGCCTAATGGACCTAAATCATGGTGCATACAAACCCCATTGAGTTCTACGGCATTTCCGTTCAAGTAGAAACCTTCTTTTTTAAATTCGATAGTTCTTATGCCAAACTCTGTTTCGTATTCATCAACAAGCTGACCATCAATTTTAACCCTACTTATGGCTTTATATAAATTGGGCATACCAATAGCCCATAACTTTGGGTTATTTATTTCAATCTCTTGAATTTGCTTGTTCTCAGATTTTTTTAAAAGTGATATGGTTGATGTACTTTCGGCAACATTGTTATTTTCAGTATCTAAAATGGTGGTTTCTAAAGTTACTTCTGAAACATTTTCTGAAGTATTTTTAATTTTGGTTTCAACTTTAATCAATGCTTTCTCTGAAGTGGCAATTGGAGTAGTGATGTAAGTTCCCCATTGCGGAATATGTATTGCATTATTTATTTTTAAGCGTACGTTTCTGTAAATACCTGCACCAGGATACCAGCGTTCAGATAATAGTTCTGGTGCTAATTGTACGGCAATAACATTTTCTTCGCCGAACTTAATGTATGGTGTTAGATAATATTCAAAACCACTGTAGCCATAGTGTCTTTTACCCACAAATTTTCCATTAATGAAAACTTTAGAATTATCCATAACACCATCAAATTCTATAGATATTTGTTTGTCTTCATTCTCTTTACCTATTGTAAAATGCTTTCGGTACCAAGCAATACCATCAATGGTTAAACCACCGTTTCTAGCATTATTGATACTGTCAAAGGGCATTTCTATAGCCCAATCATGAGGCACGCTTACTTTTTGCCATTGGCTATCATCTAGCTTAATTTTTCCGCCATTTTCGATTGTGTCTTTTACAAATAACCAGTCTTTGTTAAAATCTATATCAACAATTACCGCTTCTTCTTTTGGTTGACAAGAGGTAACCAAAAGTGTCATTAATACTATTTTGAAAACTGCGATTTTATAAAGCTTCATTCTTTAAATTTCTATAATTAATTTTTCTGGTTGATTGAATAGCAATCGGTAATATCTAATGGGTCACCCATATCTTTTTGGAGTTGTTGTAGGTCAAGAAAAAGTGATTTAATTCTCTCTTGCTCTTCTGGTAATCTAGAAAGATCATTCATTTCTTCAGGGTCGTCATTTAAATTGAAGAGAAGCAATTTTTTTATGTTTGGGAACACCATTAATTTATACCCGTCTTTTCGAATCATTCTTTGAACATCTAGATAAGCACCGTAAATAGCGTCATATTTACTTTTATTCTCTTTCTTTTTTGCGATGTCTAAAAAACTGTTGAATTCTATATAAGTTGGTTTTTCAATATCAGCAATAGCTAATGAAGTTGCCATGACATCTTGCAAATACACATCTACATTGTTCTTTTTGTTTTTTGGAATATCCGGACCTATTAGTATCATAGGTGGCCTTATACTATGATCGAATAAACTTTGCTTACCCAGTAAACCATGTTGACCCATTGCTAAACCGTGATCTGCCGTAAAGATGATGTACGTATTGCTCATCTTACCGGAAGATTTAAGTGCGTCTATTATTTTGCCAATTTGAGCATCTACATGTGTGATACTGGCGTAGTACTCTTTTGTATGGGTTTTAATGGCAAGTTCAGTTCTAGGGAATGGTGCTAGAGCTTCATCTCTTAGGTTATCCCCGTTGGCAATATCATGTCTAAACGTATATTCAGGCATGTAGCTTTTAGGTAATGATATATCATCTATAGCATACATATCTTGGTATTCTTGCGGTGCCTGCCTGGGGTCATGTGGTGCATTAAAAGCTAGATACATGAAAAAAGGTTTTTCGCTAGATTTTGCGGAGTTTATAAAACCAATGGCGTCGTCTTTTAAAACTTCGCTCCAATGTTTGCCCCCTTGCCAGAATCCACCTTTAGAGGTATCTGTAGGCAACCATGTAGTATCATTTAAAGAAAGCGGACGATTATAACCATTTGGCATAATACTTTCGGACTTTGCATTTTTAAGTTTTGAAAGTGAATCGAATTTGGCAACCATTGTTTCGTGATCCCAAGCATCTCTAGGCATACCAGGACGAATATGAGTGGTGTGATTAAAAACTTTTTCGGCAGGCGCATCTACATGCCATTTTCCAGTCATATAAGTCTCATACCCGTTATTTTCCAATAGCTTGCCCCAGGTCTTGTCAATGGAATCATTATTGATCCAATTTTGTCTAAAAGAATTCGCTCTCCATACCGAGCGACCAGATATAAGCATTGCTCTAGATGCGGCACATACAGCTCCGCTCCATGAACCCATGTTATATGCATTTGTAAACGTAGTACCCTCATGAACCATGGCATCCATGTTAGGGGTGATAATTTCGGAGTTACCTAAAGCATGTATTGAAGAATAAGTTTGGTCATCGGTAAATATGAAAACAATGTTGGGCTTTGAATTTTCTTTTTTTGTTTTAGACTTTCTATCACAAGAAATGAATATAGATAAAAGTAGAAGGGGAAGAATTGACTTCATTTTCAGATTGATGGTTTTAAAAAAAAAATGCTCACTTCAATTGAAGTGAGCATCACAAATAACTCAAATAATATAATGCTAACACTTATTACAAATGTGACTTTTATTAGTTCAACTAGGGATCACAGATGGTTTTTAGATAATAACATATGTTTTATTCTTCTAATTCTTCATCTGAAATTTCATCGGTATTGTTTAACCTTATGTACTTGCTTGGTATAACCCCAAACTGTTTTTTGAAACATTTAGAGAAGTAGGAAGCGGTGTTGAAACCCGTCATATACATGATTTCTTTTACCGATAGGTCACTTTTTTCTAAAAGCTGAACAGCTCGTTTTAATCTAATATTTCTAATAAATTCACTTGATGAAAGGCCAGTCAATTCTTTAATCTTTAAATACAGGTTACTTCTACTCATATTCATTTCTTTCACCAACATTTCAACACTAAATTCAGAATTCATCATGTGTTTTTCTACAATTTCAATAGCATTTTGTAAAAACGTTTCATCTGATGAGGTTACGGTAACCTCATTTGGTTGTAATGTTATTTCGCGATTGAATCTTTTTCGTAGTTCTTCACGGTCTTTTAGGATATTAGCAAGTTTTAATTCTAACATCTCTAAATCAAAGGGTTTTCTAATGTAGGCATCTGCACCTGTTTTTAATCCTTCTATTTCTTTTTCTTGAGATGTTTTTGCAGTTAGCATTACTACAGGAATATGGCTTGTTTCTTGTGCGTTTTTTAGATTATTACACAGTTCTATACCATCCATTACCGGCATTACCAAATCTGTAATTACAATATTGGGCATGAACTTATTTGCTAATTCTAATCCTTTTTTACCATTTTCTGCTTCGTAGATATAATAGCTTTCTCCCAGTCCCTTTTTTATAAAAGATCTAATATCTGGGTTATCGTCTACAATTAGTAGTAACGGCAGTTTAGACCTGGACCTTGTCATGTTTTGGTCAATGATATCATCCATAAAGCTGATGGCATGCGAGTCTGCATCATCTTTACTTATGAAGGTGTTGGCCTCAAAAACTTCATGAAAGTTGATTTCTTTTTTTTCTTCAAAGGTTTCTTTTTCTTTTGGTAACCAAACATAAAACGTAGTACCACTTTCAGAATCGCTCTTAACTTTTATAATACCTTGGTGTAGCTCTACCAGATTTTTGGTAAAAGAAAGCCCAATACCTGTACCCTTAGTATTTACATGTGTTGTAAGTCCTATTTCAGTATAAAAGCGTTCGAATATGTGCTGTAATCTATGAGCTGGTATACCAGGACCAGAATCTTTTACTTGAATAACAATGTACTTAGATTGGTCTACTTTAAGCTCAATATCCTTTGGTTTATTAAAATCATTACCATCAAAAATTTCAAGAAGAATATTACCTTCTTCAGGTGTAAACTTAAAGGCGTTTGAAAGTAGGTTGTTACAAATTTTCTCAACGGCATCTGGATCAAACCATGATAGAATTGATTCTTTCGAAGATTTTATTTCGAATTCAATATTCTTTTTTCGGCTTAGAAATTGAAAAGGTTCACCTACTTCTTTTAAAAACTCGGCAATATTACTTTTACTTAGATTAAGATTCATTTTACCATGATCCATCTTTCTGAAATCTAGTAATTGATTTACTAATCGTAATAGGTAATCGGTGTTTTTTCTCATTAACCCATATTGATCTTTGGTTTCCTTGGGGCTAATTTTTTCTCCTTTTTTAATTAAATAGTCTAATGGACCTTTTATAAGTGTTAGCGGGGTTCTAAACTCATGAGATATATTGGTAAAAAACTCAAGTTTTAGACGGTGAATTTCTTCGTTCTTATCTTTTTCTAAATTTCTAAGTTCTAATTGGTGCTTCTCAGCAGATCTTATCATAGTAAACCTTCTAAAAGCATATAACAATGCTATTGCCAATAGTAAATATGCAAATTTGGCAAGGTTGGTTCGCCACCACGGAGGTGTTACGGTAATTTTAATTTCAACAGGTGTTTCGTCCCAAATGTTATCGTTGTTAGAAGCTTTTACTCGCAAGACATAAGAACCTGGCTCAAGATTGGTATAGGTTGCAAACCTATTATCGGCAGATGTGTAAATCCAATCTTTATCAAATCCATCTAGTTTATAGGCATATTTATTTTTACTTGAGGCTGCATAATGTAATGCTGCAAACTCAAAAGAAAAACTGTTTTCATTATGTTTTAATTCAATTTCGTCAATAGAATTTATAGATTTATCAAGTATAATGCGCCCGTTCATTTCAGCACCTATAGCTAAAGGTTTGTTGAAGATGGAAAAGTTGGTTAAAACTGTTTCCGCTTTTATTTTGTTACTTATAATATCTTCAGGATAGAAAGCGGTAAAGCCGTTGACTCCACCAAAAAGCATTAATCCATCTTTGGTTTTAAAAGCAGCTAGTTCACTGAATTCATTGCTTTGTAAGCCGTCGTTAACATCGTAATTTTGAAAATTTTCCTGATCAATATCAAACTTTGATAACCCTTTATTAGTCGATAACCATAGATTGCCCTGATCATCATCTAGAATACCTTTAATTACATTATTAGGTAAACCCTCTTTTTCGCAATAGGTTTTAAAATGTTCTGGTTTGCCGTCTTTTGCAGGTATAAGTTTATTTAATCCGCCGCCAAAAGTACCTACCCATATATCTCCTGACTGGCTTTCGAAAACTGTTAAAATGTAGTTGTGACTAATAGTAGTTTCATCGTTAGGTATATTCTTATAATTAACGAATTTGGGATTTTTAGAAGTAATTTGATTATATGGTAATTTAGCTAACCCATCACCTGTTGCAAACCAAATATTGTTCTTAGTATCTTGATAAATATCTCTAATAATATTATTGGGTATACCAGTTTCATTAGTAGGGTTATATCTAAAATTATTTTTGGTAAAAGTGTCTCCATCCTCATTTATAAGCCAACGCTGTATTCCACCATTGTAGAAGCCTATCCAAACATTACGGTCTTTATCCTGTAAAATTGAAAATACACTACTAGGTACCTGGGTTATTGGTTTTAAATCATCTTCACCAATTCTTTTATTTGTGTCAAGATCAATTTCAAATAATCCAGGAGAATTTTCTCCGCCAGTAAATAATTTGGTGCTAGATTTTAAGTTTATTTCTTCAATGGCAAATACTTTATTTATTTTTGTAAAGTGCTGAAATTGAGTAAAGTCGTTTTCTTTATCCGTCTTTCCCAGTAAGTTTAAGCCACCACCTTCAGTACCTACCCATAAGTTCCCCTTGCTGTCTTCATGTATGGCTCTGATCTTATCATTACTTAAACTGCCTAATTCTAAGTTTTTCTTTATATGTGAAAATTGTTTTCTTTGAGGGTCAAATTTATTGACTCCGCCACCATTAACACCAACCCATATGATACCGGTGTGATCAATATATAAAGATTTAACTGCATTTTTGCTTAAGCTATTAGTAGGATTTTCAGGATCATATTTATAAAGCCCTACTAGCTCAGGTAATTTTGTTTCGGATAGGTTAGAAAATTCTATAAGACCATCATCGGTGCCTGCCCAAATATGATAGTTATTTATTGAAATGGTGTTAAAGTTGCCACTATAAATAAATTGTAATTGATTCTCTGTTTTATTTGAAGCGTATCGATATAAACCATTACTAGTAGCTAAAATTAAATTACCATAAGTATCTTCAATTATTGATTTCACTTGCGTGTTTGGTAAGTTAATTTGTTCGTTTACTTCTTGAAAATACATGTCTCCATTACTATCTCTAGATAATTTAGAAAGACCAGTTATACCGCCAATCCAAATTTGGTGCATACTGTCTTCGTAAAAGGTATTTACATTGTTACTATTTCTAGTAGGAGAATCACTATTTTGATATAAGTTATAATGTTCAAATTTTAATGAATCTGTTGGCTTTGAAAGATCTGCCATGTCAATGCCTTTGGTGGTGCCCACCCAGAGCCTGTTATCACTATCAATAAATACCAAGGTGATATAATCGCTTGATATAGAAAATTCATTGTTGGCATCACTTTTAAATTGCTTGAATTTTTCGGTTTTTTTGTTAAAATAATTTAAACCTCCGCCAGTTGTTCCAATCCACAGATTTCCTTTTTCATCATCAATTATTTTCCATATTAAGTTACTGCTGATACTATACTGATTTTTAGGATTTGGTTTAAAAAGTGTAAAGTTATACCCATCATATCTATTTAATCCATCATGGGTTCCAAACCACATGAACCCATTATCATCTTGAAAAATTGCATTTACATCACTTTGCGATAATCCATTTTCGGTATTCAAATGCTCAAATTTTAAAGAATTTTGAGCATAACTGGTATGCGCTAATCCAAAGAACAGCATTAAGATTAAATATAGCGAACTCATAGTTGAGCTCATTTTAAACAGGAGATTGGTCATACTAACAAATATATCAATTAAGCTAAGAAAATATATGATGGGTTTTTGGTGTACTACGTATGAGTAATATGGTTAATTTTTATAAGTAATTGATTATCAGTATTTTTTTGATTGTTGCTATGTGAATTTAAATCTATTATACATCATATGTTCTAGCTTTTAAATCATTTGCTATAATCCAAAATGGCTTTATGAACGAACTTTACGCACTATTAGTAGAAGATATATTCTAGTTTAATAAAATTTCAATCGTTACAAATACCTCATTAATGAAATATATAGTTTGTGAAAAACCAGGTGAATTTGTTTTAAAAGAAAAAGAAACACCTGTAAGAAAGAAAGATGAAGCCTTGTTGAGAATTAAAAAGGTAGGTATCTGTGGTACAGATTTACACGCCTATGGTGGTAATCAAGCATTTTTTACATACCCTAGAATATTAGGTCATGAGTTAGCTTCTGAGGTGGTTGAGATTGGAGAAAACGATAAAGGAATCAAAGCTGGCGATAAGGTGGTTGTAATGCCTTATATAAGCTGTGGAGAATGTGTTGCATGCAGAAACGGAAAAACAAATTGTTGTACGAATATTAGAGTTTTAGGTGTGCATACAGATGGTGGAATGCAAGAGTATATTACCGTACCAACAAATATCTTATTGCTTGCCAATAATTTGACCGATGATGAAATGGCTATTGTAGAACCATTGGCAATTGGTGCTCATGCCGTTAGAAGAGCCAATATTGTACCTGGCGAAACGGTTGCCGTAGTTGGTTGTGGTCCAATAGGAATAGGAATTATGAAATTAGCACAGATTGCAGGGGCAAAGGTGATTGCTTTGGATATGAATGAGGAACGTCTGCAATATGCAAAAGATAAAATTGGGGTAGATTATATTATTAATGTTGGTGAAGATCCAGTAAAACAAATTTCTGAAATTACGAACGGTGATTTATGTACTGCCGTATTTGATGCTTCTGGCCACAAGGGAGCACTAGAAACATGCCCTTCATACATGTCTCATGGTGGTAGATTTGTATTGGTGGGACTTTCAAAAGGGGAGCTTACCTATACACACCCGGCAATACATGCGAAAGAAATGACTTTAATGTGCAGTAGAAATGCTACTACTGAAGATTTTGAACATGTAATTAGCGTGTTAGATCAATTTCCAACAACGTCTTTTATAACCCATCAAGTTCCATTTACCGAAATGATAGAAAATTTTGATAGTTGGTTAAAACCAGAGACAGGGGTAATAAAGGCAACAGTTAATTTTAGTTGATCAAATGCAAAAAAGTTACGTTCAAATAGATTCAAAAGATAATATTATCGTTGCCATCACTAATTTAGAGAAGGGTACAGTTGTTACTATAGCAGGTAAAGATGTTACTTTAAAAGAGCATATAAAACAGAAACATAAATTTGCCCTTGTCGATTTTAAATCAGGGGATGAAGTATTTATGTATGGCGTTTTAATCGGTAAAGCAATGACCAATATAGCTGCTGGTTGTGCTATTACCATAGAAAATGTAAAACATGCTTCTGCAGAATTTAATGAAACTAAAACTGAATTTAATTGGCAGGCGCCAGATGTTTCAAAATTTGAGAATAGGACCTTTAATGGTTACCATAGAGATAATGGACAAGTAGGTACTGCCAATTATTGGTTGGTTATACCGCTTACATTTTGTGAAAACAGAAATTTAGATGTAATTGAAGCTGCACTATCAGAAAAATTGGGATACCAAACTTTAAAAGATTTTTCTGTAGATACAGATGCTTTAATTCAACAGTATAAACTTGGCAGTTCTAGAGATAAAATATTAAATACACCTATACTTACTACCCATGAAGAAATGACAAAGAATAGGGTGTTTCCAAATGTAGATGGGATTAAGTTTTTAAAGCACGATGGTGGTTGTGGTGGCATTAGGCAAGATTCTGAAACCTTATGCAAACTGTTAGCAGGCTACATCGCCAACCCAAATGTAGCTGGTGCAACCATACTGAGTTTAGGTTGCCAAAATGCACAGATTACAATGCTTCAAAATGCGTTGAAAGCGATTAATAGTGATAAGCCCGTACATTATTTAGAACAACAACAAAGTCTGAGTGAACGTCACTTTATTGAAGAGGCTGTGAAAGTAACTTTCTTAGGGTTAATCGATGCTAATGAAATCTTTAGAAAACCGGCACCACTTAGTAAGTTGGTTCTAGGTTTAGAATGTGGCGGGTCAGATGGTTTTTCAGGTATATCTGCTAATCCTGCGTTAGGGTATGCATCTGATTTATTGGTTGCCTTAGGGGCTAGTCCTGTATTATCAGAATTTCCAGAGTTGAACGGGGTAGAGCAAGAAATTATTAATAGATGTATTACAGATGAAGACTCTAAAAAGTTTTATGCCCTAATGCGGGCATATTCCGCTGCTGCAGTTGCAGTGGGCTCGGGTTTTGAAAATAACCCATCTCCTGGTAATATTAAGGATGGTCTCATAACAGATGCTATGAAATCTGCAGGTGCGGCTAAAAAAGGAGGTACTTCACCCATAGTAGAGGTTTTAGATTATACAGAACAGGTGACCAAACCAGGGTTGAATTTATTATGTACGCCTGGTAACGATGTAGAATCAACCACGGGTCTTGTTGGTTCGGGCTGCAATGTGGTTGTTTTTACCACTGGTTTAGGTACGCCAACAGGTAACCCTGTAGCTCCCGTTTTAAAAATGTCAAGCAATACAGCTTTATACGAGCGTATGAATGATATTATTGATATAAATGCCGGTACAGTTATCAGTGGAGAAGATTCTATAGAAACTATGGGCGAGAAAATATTGGAACATATTATTCAAGTAGCCAGTGGAACACTTGCTTCAAAAGCGGTGGCACACGGCAATAATGACTTTATTCCTTGGAAAAGAGGAGTATCCTTATAAAATTTTTCAATTTTAATATTAGTAGCGGAAGAATGACGATAGATCAAAAATCAACAGAACTAAAAATTTTAAACCGAAGAACGGCGAATAAACCAGTACATTACCCTTTACGTGTTATGCAATTTGGAGGGGGGAATTTTTTGCGGGCATTTTGCGATTGGATGTTCGATGTGCTGAATAAAACAACAGATTTTAATGGTAGTGTGGTTGTCATAAAACCAACCGAGAGAGGCGATTATACTGAACTTAAAAATCAAGAAGGGTTGTTCCATGTAGCATTAGATGGTATACGGAATGGTAAATTAGTTTCAGAGATTACGTTGGTAGAATCGGTTAGTAAAGTAATTCAGCCTTACACAGAATGGAATGATTACTTGGCCTTGGCTGAGCAACCTGAAATGAGATTTGTTGTTTCTAACACTACCGAAGCAGGTATTAAGTTCTCGTCTAGCGATAAGCAAACTGATTGCCCTCCTCACGAATTTCCAGGAAAGTTGACCTTATGGCTATATCACCGTTTTAATTATTTTAAAGGTGCAACTGATAAAGGTTGTATTGTGCTACCATGTGAATTAATTGAAGATAATGGCGATGCTTTGCAGAAGACGGTTGTACAATATGCTGAACATTGGGATTTAGAACCAGAATTTATCACTTGGATTATAAACTGTAATTATTTCTGCAGCACCTTAGTTGATCGTATTGTATCTGGTTTCCCTACCGATAGAAAGGTTGCAATTGAGCAGCAAACCGGTTACAAAGACGATTTATTAGTAGCTGGTGAGGTCTATCATAGTTGGGTTATTAAAGCACCACCAATTGTTCAGAAAGAGTTGCCTTTTTCTAAGACTGATTTGAATGTTGTATTTGTTGATGATTTAAAGGATTATCGAGAAATGAAGGTTCGTATTTTAAATGGAGCCCATACATCTTTGGTTCCTGTAGGTTATTTGGCAGGTATAAGAACAGTTAAGGAAAGTATGGAAGATGATTTGGTTAGCAACCACATTTTGCAAGTACTATCGAAAGAAATTAAACCTACCCTAACTAATTTTCCAGAAAAGGATATTGACACTTTTATAAATGCAGTTCTTGATCGATTTAAGAATCCGACCCTCAAACATTTTTTAATATCCATATCATTAAATAGCACTTCTAAATTTCAGGCTCGCTTACTACCGGCATTTAAGGAGTACACACAAACTAATGGGCATTTTCCAAAGAGAATAGCATTTTCTTTAGCCTGTTTAATTCGCTTTTATAAAGGAGAATTTGGCGGCGAAAATATCCCTGTAAATGATGATGCCAGCATATTAGAATTTTTTAAGGATGAATGGGGTCAGGTAACAGAGCAACATCAAACTTTAGAAGATTTAGTTACAAACGTATTGTCCAATACTGAAATCGTTGGCGAAAATTTAGCTACATATAATGGATTGGTTCAATTTATTACAAACAGTATCAACAGCATAGATGAAGTAGGGGTAAAAGAATGTTTAAAAGCGCTATAAATAAGCATATGAAAATAGATTCTCATCAACATTTTTGGAAATATGAACCGGTAAAGCATAGCTGGATAGATGATGAAATGGCGGTTATCAGAAAAGATTTTATGCCGGTTGATCTAAAGCAAGTATACCTTGAAAATGATATTGATGGGTGCATTGCTGTACAAGCAGATCAAACAACTGCAGAAACTGACTTTTTAATTGAATTGGCTTCAGAGAATAGTTTTGTAAAAGGAATTGTAGGTTGGGTAGATTTTAGAGGTAATGATATTGATGAGGTTTTGGAACATTACAGTAAATTCAAAATTGTTAAAGGTTTTAGACATGTAGTACAAGGCGAAGCCGATCACAATTTTTTATTACGTCCAGATTTTCTGACAGGTATTTCAAAATTAGCACCCTACAATTTTACCTATGATATTTTGGTGTTTCCGCATCAACTAGGAGCAGTTCTAGAACTTATAAAAAAATTCCCAAACCAAAAATTTGTAATAGATCACATAGCCAAACCTTATATAAAAGATGGTTTTTATAACGGTTGGGCTGTCTTAATGAATGAAATTGGCAAGCAAAAAAATGTGTATTGCAAGTTATCAGGGATGATTACCGAAGCCGATTATAAAAAATGGAACGTTGAGCAAATAACACCTTATATGACCTTGGTTTTAAAAGCATTTGGTGCAGATAGAATAATGTTCGGTTCTGATTGGCCAGTATGTTTAGTGGCCGGAAATTACAAAACCGTAAAAAAATTAGTTACAGATTTCATTTCGCAACTCAATAGCGAAGAGCAGGCTAAAATAATGGGTTTGAATGCAATGAAATTTTATAATTTATAATAGGAACAATATGGATTTAAAATTAAAAGATAAAGTAGTTGTCGTTACAGGTGCTGCGGGATTAAAAGGAAGTATTGGTGAAACTATAGTTCAACATTTGGCAGCTGAAGGCGCTATACCGGTCATTGTTTGTAGAAATGATAGAGGGTTTGGTTATGAGAAAGAATTACAGGACAAAGGTATTGACGCTTTGTTCGTAAAAACAGATTTATCAGACCATGTACAAATAGAAAAGGCTGTGCGTGAAATTGAAGAGAAGTATGGTGAAATACATGCCTTAATAAATAATGTGGGTGTTAACGATGGTGCAGGTTTAGATGCTTCTTTAGACGATTTTATGTATTCGTTAAAACTGAATATGGTCAGTTATTTTGCCATGGCCAAGTATTGCTTGCCAATGCTCAAAAAAACTAGGGGAAATATTTTAAATATAGGCTCTAAAGTAGCACTAACAGGGCAAGGCGGTACTTCTGGTTATGCAGCTTCAAAAGGTGGGGTATTTGGTCTAACAAGAGAATGGGCGGTAGATTTAATAAAGTTTGGCATCCGCTCCAATGCCATTGTTATTGCCGAAAGTTGGACACCTGCATACGATGCTTGGATTAAAACTTTAGACAACGGAGAAGAAAAACTTGAGGCTATCGTTAAAAAAATTCCTTTAGAAAATAGAATGACAATGCCTGCAGAAATAGCGGACCAATGTTTATTTACTATTTCAGAAAAATCATCTCATACAACTGGTCAGTTTATTACTGTAGACGGCGGTTATGTTCATTTAGATAGGTCATTATTGACTGAATAATACTAGACTATTAATACAAAAAAACTCTAATTATAATCCAATTAGCTTTTTATTTTAACCATGAAAGTAATTCAATTAAATATGAATCAACCAAAAAAAATACCTGTAGTAAGTAAAGAGTTATTGATACCTTTTATCATTATAACATCACTTTTTGCTTTATGGGGCTTTGCTAATGATGTCACTAACCCTATGGTGACAGCATTTAAAAAGGTAATGCCAGAATTAAGTTGGACGCAAGCATATTTAGTACAATTTGCATTTTATTTCGGATATGGTTGTATGGCTATTCCTGCAGCATTGTTTATTAAAAAATATACCTACAAGAAAGGTATCATTCTAGGATTGTCACTTTATGCCCTTGGAGCATTTTTGTTTTATCCGGCATCTGCTTACGAAGAGTATTCATATTTTTTAATCTCATTATATGTCATTACATGTGGTTTAGCCTTATTAGAAACAACATCAAACCCTTTGATTTTATCTCTGGGAGCTAAGGAAACTGCTACACAGCGGTTAAATTTGGCGCAATCTTTTAATCCAATAGGGTCTATTTCAGGAATGATGATAGCTCAATTTGTAGTTTTAAGTCAGATAAAATCAGCGACCTATAATGATGAGACATATGCAGCTTTAGACGTAGCAAGTAAAGCCGCAATTAAAACAGAAGATTTAAATATAATTAGCTACCCCTATTTAGGTATTGGGGTTATTGTTTTGGTTATTTTAATATTAATTGTGTTTACTAAAATTCCCACTGTTCAAGAACATACGAGTTTAAGCTTCAAAGAATCCGTAAGCAAAATATTTTCTAAAAAAACTTTTTTGCCAGGGGTTATTGCTCAAATGTTCTACGTAGGAGCACAAATTATGTGTTGGACGGCCATTTTTCAATATGTACAGTATTTAAATGAGTCTACAAATAGTGACATAAACGCCACCTATATGAATATGATCGCTATGGGTATTTTTCTTGGCGGTCGTTTCTTAGGTACCGCTTTATTAAGTGTTTTTTCAGCGCCAAAATTACTTTATATTTTTGCAGCATGTGCCGTATTATGTTGTGCAGGGGCTATCATTATACCTGGAATGCCCGGGTTAATTTCTTTAGTATCTATTTCTTTATTTATGTCAATTATGTTCCCTACAATTTATGGTATAGCCTTAAAAGATATGGGAGATGAAGCAAAGGTAGGATCTGCTTTTTTAGTAATGGCAATTGTTGGCGGAGCTATTTTTCCTTTAATGCAAGGTGCTATAATTGACATAGGCGGAGATAATTTAGCAGATACCTTGATTTTAGGAGTTCCTGAAGTTAAGTTTTCTTTTATTATGCCAATGATATGTATAGCAGTAGTTGGCTTGTATGGCTTATATGCCGCTAAACTAGAAAATGCTTAACTATTTAAAAAATTAGAATCATGACAAAAAGATATTGTTACGCCTGTGATTTAAAAGACGACTCTAAATTAATTGCTGAATATAAAGCATATCATGCAGAGGGAAAAGCATGGCCAGAAATCACAAAGAGTATTAAGGATGCGGGTATAGTAGATATGCAAATCTATTTAACAGGAAATAGAATGTTCATGATTATGGAAGTTGATCAAACGTTTGATTCAGCCAAAAAAGCTGAAATGGATGCTAATAACCCCAAAGTACAAGAATGGGAGAATCTGATGTGGAACTATCAACAGGAGCTACCTTGGGCTAAAGATGGTGAGAAGTGGATTGAATTAGACCAGATATTTCAATTATAACCTAGTAAAAGTAATAGAAACACAGAAGCCAGATCTTTAAATCTGGCTTCTGTGTTTTAAGTAATTAATATACTTACTTGATTTAAGTTAGACTACGGTAATTGGCAACAATTACAATCTCTTAGAATAAACCATTTAAAATCCAAATCTTGAGCCCATTGCAAATCCCATATTATGCTTTCTTAATGAGTCTATGTTGATCATACCTAATTTATCTGTTAGTTCTTCTGTAGCTACTGTTTTTTCTTATTTGGTATGATTGTTATTTCTATTTCGTTGCTTGTTAATGTATTTGAGCTTGCTTTTATACGTATTGGTGTTAAGCTATCTTTTGTTGATTGAACAATAAGTAAAGCACGCCCTTTATCTGTTATTAGCTCTTGTGAATTAAAGTCTTGCGTATTAGTGATGCTGCCATTGTCTACGCCTAACACTTTTGCATCTCCTGTCACAGTAAATAGTACTTTTTGATTTTCGGTTTTAACAGGGTTACCATCATTATCTATAATTTGTAGTACAATATGAACTGTGTCATACCCGTCTGCTAGTACGCTTTTAGTATCAGTAGATATTTGTAAGGCTTTTGGTTTAGTACTAGTTTTTATGAGTGATTCAACTTTTTTTCCATTTTTCAATCCAACGGCTTTTAAAGTGCCTGCTTCAAAAGGAACTGCCCATTTATAAATATGATCTTCAAAATCTGCTAGCTTTTTAGTACCCAATGATTTTTCGTTTAAGAAAAGTTCTACTGTATCAGAATTTGAATATACTTCTACTATTGTTATTTGATTACTATCGTAGTTCCAATGTTCATTCACATCTTGCCAAAACCAGAGGGCTTTTTGCCAAGCTCCTTCTTTTTTCTCAATAACTTTACCATTATTGTCAATTTTATATTTTGATTTTTCAGCCGTTTGTGTCGTAATATATATACTAGGTGACTTGCTCCATAAAGATTTAAACATATAGAAAGAAGGCTTTTTAAATCCAGCCAAATCTAATAATCCGCTTGGAGTTCCTTTTTTAGGCCATCCTCCGTTAGATTCTCCCAGATAGTCAATACCGGTCCATAAGAATGTTCCTGAAATAAAAGGTCTTTCCATGACAGCCTTCCATTCATGCCATTGCCCTAAATTTTCAGTACCCATAAGTGGCTTGTTAGGGTAGTTTTCATGACCATAATCGTAAAGAACTCGTCTATAGCTAAAACCAATTATATCTAGAGCGTCTGCATAACCAGATTCATAACTAGAAGAAGGTAAAATGCAATTAGCGATCACATATCTTGTTGTGTCTAATTCTTTGGTCCATTTAGCTAGTTTCTGAGCAGTTTTACCAATATCATATGTAGCTTGTGGTAATGTGACTAGCTTCTTTTTTATCTGTTCTATACTATTTGGTGGTGTAGACCAAAAGTAATTGCCACTCCAGTCCATATTATTGAAGAAACCGGTAGCTTCAGCATTACGTGGGTATGTCCATTCAATTTCATTACCAATACTCCATTGAAATATTGATGGGTGATTTCTATGTGATAAGATGGTGTTTTTTAGGTCTCTTTCTGCCCAATCTTGAAAATGTTCAGTGTAAGCTCTGGTAATATAGTCAACACCTTTTTCATTCATATTCTTTCTTTTATCTTTAGGGTTGTCCCATTCATCAAAGAATTCATCTTGAACCAAAAAGCCCATTTCATCGCATAAATCTAAAAACTCATTGGAAGCAGGGTTGTGCGATATTCGTATAGCATTACAACCCGCATCTTTTAGTTTTTCTAAACGTCTTCTCCAAACACTTTTAGGTACGGCTGCACCAACTAAGCCAGCGTCATGGTGTAAACAAACACCTTTTATTTTACGGTTTTTCCCATTAAGATAGAATCCTGTATTGGCATCAAACTTAATACTGCGAATTCCAAAAATAGTTTCTTCAGTATCTACTACTTGATTATTTTCAATAATTTGAGTAATGGCTTTATAAAGAGTAGGTTTATCTACATCCCATAAATCAGGATTTTTAATAGCTACGGTAGTTGTATAATTTTCTGTAGCCCCTGGATAAATCGTTTGTTCTTTAGTTGTTGAACCAACCTTTAAATTCTCATTATTGAAAATTTTTGTAATGATTTTTACTCTTTTATCTTCTGAATACCCGTTTTTAAGTTGAGTTTCTATTTTAACAGTGGCTTTATTTTGCTCTACTTGTGGTGTGCTAATAAATGTTCCCCAAACAGGAATGTGAAGTTTGTTTTTTGTAATTAGGTTTACGTTTCTATAGATGCCAGATCCTGTATACCATCTACTGTCTGCATATCTTGTTCTATCTACAGTTACATTTATAGTATTTGTGTTTTTCTGCAATTGTTCTGTAATCTCATAATAGAAAGGAGAGTAGCCATAAGGGTGTTTTCCTAATTCTTGATTATTTAAGCTTATAGTAGCATTATTATATACACCATCAAAAACTAAATACGTAACCTGATCATCGTTCAATTTTAGGGTAAAGTCTTTTTTATAATATCCGGTGCCTCCTAATAAATAGCCTGTAGCCCCTTCGCCTTTTATTGAGTCGAAAGGTGTTTTGATACTCCAATCATGTGGCAGGTTTATTTTTCCCCAAGTTGTATCGAACCGATTAGATGTGGAGTCTTCTAACTTAAATTCCCAATTAAAATTAAAATCGGTGTTATTGGTCAAATATTCTTTTGTAGAACAACTAAAAAGTGTGATTGCAATTAGGGGAATAAGTAAAATTTTATATTTCATTCTGTTCGTTTAAAAATATTTTTCACGGTGTATTTTTTATGTTGTACCGCACTAGAAAAAACTAAACATTTTATTTAATTAATTTTAACCAACTATTTTTCTAATATACTTTAGCTGAACTTTTTGCGATATAGAAACAACGTTTGTTGATTGTAAGTATCTACAGTTAAATGCACTATAAGTATTGAAACTGCATTTAATTTTCAATTAATTCAAAATATTGCAATATTATATAGTAATAACTGCAGTATTCTTAGCTTTACAAATATGTGTTTATTAAAGGGTTTAATGTTATTCATAAACTAGACAAAAACTCAACATAACCCAATTAGTATTGGTTTTTAAAGAAAATGAACTAGACATTGTATATATTGATTTCTCAATTAAACTTTAAAAGAACGAGGAGAATTTTTTTAATATGAATTATACAATACAGACTATTAGAGGGTATTTAGTTATCTTTTTAACCTTGGTTTTTCTCGTATGCCTAAGTGGTATGTTGTCTGCACAAAATATTAAAAAAACCGATCAATATTTCCAAAAAGCAGAGTCTCTAAAAGCAACGAATATTGATAGTGCTATTAATTTCTACAAGAAAAGTATTCACTTACATAAAGAGCAAAAAGATACCGCTAACTTGGTAAATAGTTTATATGAGCTTTCTAATTTATATGCCCATAATTTAGATTATGGAAATTCATATGATGGTTACTGGGAGGCCTTGTTTCTTGCTGATAGTTCAAAAAACGATGTAGCAAGAGCAAAGTTATATCAAGCATTGGGTTGGCTTTATTTATTTTATAGGCGAGACAACGAAGCTAATAATTACTTTAACCTTTCTCTGAGATTAAAGGATAAAATGATTGATGAAAAGGTTATGAATTCTAGTTATTTATTAACCGATTACTATGCGTTAACTACTATGTTCAGAACCAATGGAAATGATAAAATGGTTCGTAAATATTTAGACAGTAGTAATATTATTCGAAATCAATATAAGATAAAATCTAACTATTTAGATGCAGAAGAGGGCTATCAAGACGCAAGGGACGGTGATTTTGAAATGGCTTTGCTTAAGTTAAATAAATCTAGAGATGAGTTCGAGATTGAAAACCCTTCATACCTAATTATAATAGATTATTTAATTGGTCAGGTTTATTATATGAAGGGTGATTTAGAGGAGAGTAGAAAGTTTTTTGAAAAATCATTGGCTTATACTACGGTGTATAGTAATCACTCAAATTATAAGTTAATGGTGCAAGAAGCCTTGGCACTTTTAGATAAACAGGCTAAAGATTTTGAAAGTGCTTTTCTTCATTTAGAGGCTGCAAATGAATTGAATGAATCAATTTTTGGTAGAAAGAGTAAGAATAATCAACATTTGTTTGAGATTAATGATAAGTATCGGCTGCAGAAAGAGAAAGAAAAGGAATTAATAAAAGAACAGCGCCTGGCTAATTTAGAAAATGAAGAAAAATTATGGGTTTTGAAGTTTTCATTGATGTTTGTTGTTGTGGCTTCCTTACTAATTCTTGGATTTTTATTCATTCGTAATATTAGACGTAAACATAAGTTAGAAAAAAAATCACTTGAAGAAAAGAGAGTTGTTGAGTTGCAGAAAACTAATGAAATATTAGAGTTGAAGAATAATGAACTAACGTCTTCTGCATTGCAACTGATAGAGAAAGAAGAGTTTATTAGAAAAATGAAAGATACTATTGGTAAGAGTAAAGAAAATTTAGATGTTTCAGCTCTCAATAGAATAATTAGTGCTGCACAAGGCAGCCCTAGTGGTAATTGGAAAGAATTTGAGGCTAGGTTTACGGCTATAAATCAAAGTTTTTATAAAAATCTAAAAGAATCTTACCCGTCTTTAAGTCAAACAGATTTAAAACTTTGTGCATTGGTAAAGCTTAATTTTTCTAGTAAGGAAATGGCATCACTTTTAGGTATTTCAATTGAGAGTATGCATACATCTCGTTATCGTTTAAGAAAAAAGTTGAAACTTGAACGTAATGATAACCTGACAGAGTTTATAGCAAACCACTGATTTAGAATTTTTATACTTCCAAAAGCTCAGTTGTTTTTAATTTCATAGAATTATTTCTGCTCATTTAGTTGAATATTAATCAACTGTTTCTAATAACACCATCAAAATTACTGTCTAGTTGTGTTTAGTATTGCTTAAAACACTGACAAATAAGCCTTTTTTTTATTATTTGTTCAGTTTTTGTTGAGTGCTATTTCTAAATAAAACAATATCAAATTAATAATTTAGACCATATAAATTTATTATTTGTTTAAAATTTAAGAATCCAAATAAGAATTTGTTAAAAATAACTCACCACAACTTAATTATTAATTAACTCAATTTTATTTATGAAGGAAAAGGACAAATTATGGAAGAGGATGCTTTCAGTGTTTTCTCTATTTGTAATCTAGGCAATGCAACAAGGCCATGCGCAAGATGTAATTAATGGATCCGTAAGTGATGAACAAGGTACGCCGATACCAGGTGCAACCATTCTTATTGAAGGAACAACTAAAGGAGCTGTTGCCGATTTTGATGGAATTTTTTCTATTAATTCAGCATCCGGAGATGTTTTAGTGATTTCATCAATTGGTTTTAAAACTAAAAAAGTAAGCGTAGGTGCAAGTAAGAATTTAAAAGTTGTACTTGTAGAAGACCTTGCTCTTTTAGACGAAGTTGTTGTTGTAGGTTACGGTACACAGAAGAAGAAAGAAGTAACTGGTGCTGTAGTACAGGTAAAGTCTGATATTATTAGTATAGCTCCTGTGTCTGATGTTAGTGAGTCTCTGCAAGGTCGGGTAGCAGGTGTAAATATACAGGCTGCAAGTGGACGCCCAGGTGAAGCTGCCAACATTCAGATAAGAGGTGTAGGATCTTTACTTGGTAGTTTAGAGCCATTGTATGTGGTAGATGGGGTTCCTTATGAATCTAACCCTAACATTGCTCCTGATCAAGTAGAAACTATAGACATTTTAAAAGATGGTGCTGCAGCTTCTATTTATGGGGTAAGAGCTTCTAACGGGGTTATTTTAATTACGACTAAATCAGGTAAAGAAGGGAAGTTAGATGTTAACTTTTCTACATACACGGGTATTCAGAATATAACTTCAGGAACACCTTTAATGAATACACAACAACAATTGTTTGCTGATTTTTCTGTAGATAATGTTTTAAATGCTGGTAATCTTCCAGGATACTTTATTACCTCTCCAGAATTATTGGATTTTGACAGTGACTTTGTTGGAGATGTGCAAAATAATAATGCTCTATTTAGAAACTATGAATTGGGTATTAGTGGCGGTTCTAAAGATTTGAATTTAGGTTTCAGTACCAGTTATAACGATCAAGAAGGTGTGCTGATCAAATCTGGTTTTGATAGATTGAGTTCTAGATTGACAGCTAATTTTACAAAAGGAAAATTTAAAGCATTTGCTACAGTTGCTTATACTGAAGAAAATAGAGAGCAAGAACCTTTTGCCTATTATGAATATAGTATAGGTCAAAACCCATGGCAGCTACCTCTAGGAGAGTTAGATATTAGTGAAGATAATGTAGTAACAATACCAGTAGATAATACTATTTATTTTGGCTTTTTAGCAAAACAACTATTGAATATTGATGATAGAAAAACAACTTCTACGAATGTTGCTTTCAATATGCAGTATGAATTAGCAAAAGGGTTGACTTACAAGTTAAGTTTAAGTAATAATAAATTTGACTATAATCGAAAATTCTTTAGACCTACATTTTTAATTTATGGTAGAGATGGCGTATTAAATGCAACGGCTTCTACGCTTGAGGCACAACTTCAAAAAGATTTTACTATGTCTACTAGAAGGGTGCTTGAAAATATGATAAACTATGATGTAAAATTCGGTGGTCATAAAGTAAACACAACCTTGGTATCTTCTTATGAAGATTATTCGTCAGAACAACTTACCATAGGTGGTATTGGTTTCCCAACAAATAGTACACAAGAAATTGGGCAAGCTTTTTCTGCAACTACACCAACTAGTTTCGTAAATAATTATTCACTTTCTGGTTTGCTAGGTAGAGTTCAATATAGTTATGATGAACGCTACCTATTGTCAGCAAGTATTCGTAGAGATGGTTCTTCTAAATTCGGACCGGATAATAGATATGGTACTTTTGGAGGTGTTTCTATAGGATGGAATATTGCCGAAGAAAATTTCTTTAAAAATTCATTTTTGGGTGATGCGGTCAATAGCTTAAAGTTTAGAGCTAGTTATGCAGAATTGGGTAACCAAGATGTTCAGCCTTATGCAGCATCTACTCAAATAGAAACTGGTGTAAATTATTTATTCGGACCTAATGAAGCTATAGCTTCAGGATTGATCCAAAGAAGAAATGCAAATCCTGATTTGAAATGGGAAACGAGTGTTTCTAAAAACATTGGGTTTGATTTAGCTATGTTTCAAAATAGATTGACCTTGACTGCTGATTTTTATAGCAATGATAAGCAAGATATGTTGTTGCCGTTTCAAACACCGCCTTCTTTAGGTACATCTGCGCCGGGTGCAGAAACCGTGTATAACCCAATATTTATCAATGCTGGTAAAATGACCAATGAAGGTATTGAAATAGCATTAGGGTTTAAAAGTGAATTAAAAAACGGACTAAAATATAATATCTCTTCTACGTTCACGAAAAATACCAATGAGATCATAGATCTAAACGGAATAGAGCGTGGTTACTCTAATGGTAGACCAACATTTTCTTTAGGTAATAGTATAGATGAAACTACATTTTTTGCCGTAGGTCATGAAGCAGGAGCATTCTTTTTGCTAAGAAATGAAGGTGTTATTAAAACTGATGCTGAATTAGCAGAATACCAGCAAATAAATCCATCTGCAGCAAAAGGCGATATGCGTTATGCTGATGTAAATGGCGATAATGCAATTGATGATAATGATCGTGTTTATGCTGGTTCTGGTCAAGCAGAATGGGAAGCGGGTTTAAATGTTGATTTAAACTATAAAAACTTTGATCTATCGGTTCAGACTTACATGTCGTACGGTGCCGAGTTATTTAACGGTGCACGATTTTTTGCCTACACTCAAGGTAGACACTTAGATCAATATTATCAATGGTCTCCACAAAACCCTACTTCTGATATTCCTAGTTATAGAAATAGTGAGGCTACAGAAAGCATCAGAGCAAGATCAGATTATTGGATAGAAGATGGTACTTATTTAAGAATTCGAAATATTACTTTGGGTTATTCTTTACCTCAAGATTTATTAGATAAAACCAAAATTGGTAGCATAAGATTATATGTAACAGGATTTAACCCTTTTACAGTGACTAATTATACCGGTTATGATCCAGAAGTTGGTGGTAACGGTATAAGCACAAGAGGTGTTGATAGGGGTAATTATCCTGTAGCTAGAAGATTTGTTCTAGGGGCTAAAGTTAAATTTTAATAACTAATTAAGAAAAAAATGATACAAGTTATATTAAAACACAAAGTGTGGTCCATTGCAATAGTGGCATGCTGTATATTATCTCTAGCTAGTTGTTCAGAGGATGAATTTTTAACAGTAGATAACCCAAACTCTATTACAGATGCAACGTTTTGGAATACACCAACTCAGTTCAATACTGCCTTAACGACAGTTTATGGCGCAATGCAGTTTCAAGCAGTAAGTGGTTCTGGATTGTCACAAGAAATAATTAGGGCTGATATTGCAGATACCTATTCTTTTTTTGGAAGATGGAACATTTTTAGACAACTGAGCTATACAGATAATAGTGAGCAAATAGTAAATAAGTGGAATCAATTATATATTGGCATTTTTAGAGCTAATCAGATAATAAATAATATAGAACTTGCCGATGAAACTGTTTTTGCAACAGGGGAAAAAGAAGCTATTATAGGTCAAGCAAGATTATTAAGGGCTTTCTTTTATTTTCAATTGGTTCATACTTATGGTAAAGCGGTAATACGTACAGAGGTTTCTACAACAGAATTGAGTAAAGCACTTAGTTCAATTGAAGAAGTTACACAGCAAGTAATACTTCCAGATTTAAATTATGCAAAAGATAACCTGCCATTAGCTTGGGACGATAGTTCAGATTTAGGCAGAGTAACATCTGGTACAGCAACATCTTTAAGAGGCAAAGTTTATTTGTTTGCTGAAAACTGGCAACTTGCTGCCGATGACTTTAAAGAAGTTATAGATTCTGGTGTATATGCGTTGGTTCCAAATTCTTTAGACAATTTTACAGATCAGAACGAATATAATTCTGAATCAATTTTAGAAGTAGCGTACAGTTCTACAGCTAATCCTGGCGCAAATGGAAATAACGTAGATGATACTCCTGGTAATTCAGGTGCTGAAGCTAGTGCTGTCTCTAGTAATTATGCTTCTATTGGTGGCTTTGGCGGATTTAATACCGTAGTAGCAAATTTGTATCTACATGAATTATTTACGAATGATGAAATAGATCCTAGTAATCCAGTCAATGCAGGCGGTAATTTACATTCTCAACGTTTAACGGCATCTATTTGCCCAAAAGACTTTGAAGGGACCTATTATGGTGTAGATAATACAGATACAAACGTACATTCATATAGAGGACTAGGCTTAACAGCTTTGGTGAAAAAGCATACAAATTGGTTTCAAGGTACAGCTGAAATAGCTTTAAATAGAAGTGGAATTAATTTTAGGCATATTCGTTTGGCAGATGTTTACTTAATGTATGCAGAGGCGGTTTTAAATGCAAGCGGAGATGTAGATGAAGCTATTAAGTACATTGACATGGTTCGTTCAAGAGCTGGTGTTATAACAATACAACAGTACCTAGCTGATAACGGAAATACTTTTCCGCAATTACACATTAGTAAGCAAAGGTATGGTAGCCAGCCATTTGTTAATGCAACAGCTGATAATTTAATGACACACCTTCAGATGGTAGAAAGACCACTTGAACTTTGTTTTGAAGGGCAAAGATGGGCTGATTTAGTTCGCTGGGGTATCGTTGATGATGTGTTTGCAACAATGGCCAACGACTTAAACTGGAGAAATGATAATTTAGAGTCTATCACAGGACAAGCACCTCTTTTTATTGAAGGATCAATCAATTTACTTTCGTTAGGCGGTATAGATAGATATAGTTCAAGTCAACATGATTATCTCCCTATTCCTGCAGGAGAAGTACAAAGTAATAATGATTTATAATATTTAAGATATGAAAACAAAATTTAAAATATTAACAGCGTTTGTAGCGGTTCTATCAGGTCTGTATTCTTGTGAAGATATTTACGATGATATAGAGCTAAATGAAGCTAATAGTAGAATTATTGCTACATCTCAAATGAATTTTACCAATACAATAAGAATTGGTAATAGCATTACTTTAGGAGATTTATCTTCTGGAGTAGCGTCACGATTATGGACTTTACCTACTGGTGTCGCAGATATTGTTGGGTCTGATAATGACGAAACATCCACAGAGCAAAATGTTAAGGCAATTTTTAATGTTGAAGGTGAGCACGATGTGTTTTTAACCCAGGTGTTTAAAGGCGAAGCGTATGATTTGGCAGGAAATATAATTGGCAAAGAAATAGATACCACTATTGTTGTTACAGTACTTCCTCAAATAAAAACCGTCCTTAAAGCATTCAAATTAAACGAGGATGGATCACAGGGAGATGAATTAAGTCTTACAAGTGGAGCAAATAATGAAGTTACTGCAGGTAAGGCGGTTCGTTTTATAGTAGACGAATCAACTCAAGGTAGTCCTGATAGTTTTGTGTGGACTGCAGAAGGCGGTACAAGAGTTAGCCTATCTGAAGACAAGAGAATTTACGATGTGCGTTATAAAAAAACGGGTTCCTTTGGCTTAGAGCTTATATCTTCATTGGCAAGACCAGTTGGGGAAGAAATCATCACGCTAACAAGTTTAATTAATGTAATACCTTCTACTGAGCCAGTTCAGTTGGATGGAATAGAGGCAGTAGGGACTAGTATATTCTTGAATTTTAGTAGAGATATGGATGAAACTACAGGTGTTCCTTCAGATTTTGTTGTATCGATCGATAATGGTGGAATATCTAATCCAGCAATCACTTCGATTACGGTAAATCCTGATACGGCAAACTTTGTAGAGTTAAAGTTAGATATACCTCAGTTTTATTCTGATGATATGATTAGTCTTTCTTACACAAAAGGAAGTTTGTCAACTTTAGATGGGGTTATAGCTGATTCATTTACGGATGAAGAAGCAGTACTAATCGAACAAAATCTTTTAATTGGAACTAGCTATGATTATAGTATGGAGACTGGCGGTGCTGATTGGAAAGATGTTGGATGGGGTGGCGTTTGGGGTCAGTTTACAGCAGTGGTTAACGACGCAAGAGCTAAAACGGGTACAATGGCTGCTCAAGCTGCAATAGAAGCAAACGGTGGTATGATATACGCTTATAAACCAGAGGCTATTGATAATGCTAAGTTTACTTTTGAGGCAGGTAAAAATTATAAACTAGGAGCTTGGGTTTATATAACAACTCCGGTGACAGGTACAGCAGATCTTAGATTTTATGTAGTTCCTCCTTTTAAAGAAGTTTTTATAGCAGAACTTAATGCATCAACACCTCTAGACAAATGGGTTTACATTAGTTCTGATGAATTTAACTTCTTAAGTGATACAACCAGTGAAATCTTAATTAGAGGTAATAATCAAAATAATGGTGCAGAGTTACTATTTACTATTGATGATATTACAATTACTGAAGTTGTAAATAAACCTTAACTGTGCTTAATGAAAGGTAAATAAGGAAAAGTTGTTGAGTTAGTAATTTGTTAGAAAAGGGGGGAAGCATAGCACTGTTTTCCCTCTTTTAATTTTTATCAAATAGCAACAGTTGAGTCTCATATTCATGCTGTAAAAATTATAACGACATTTTACGTAACGAAGATTATTATGTTTCAATTTAATTAAATGCAAGATGATATTGAATATGCCTTAAATAGCATGATGAATTTTTAAAAATCTTAAATAATTATTTACAAAATTAAAAATATGAAGAAAGCCCTTGTCTTAATAGTATTATTTGAAAGCTTGTTTCTAGGTAGTTGTTCTAGTCAAAATATTGATTCTATAAAAGAGGAACCCATTTCGAAGGAAATTATAGATGAAGAAATCGTTGATAAAGAAGAAGGTGAGAATGATGTATCCTTTTTGCCTGGTCCGAAGGTGGAAGGTACGGTATGGACTATTCAACCTGATGTTTCCAGTGAGTTTAATTACGAAAACGGGAAATCTTCAACTGATTTTTTGAACAATTGGAACGATAGTTTTTTCAACGGATGGACTGGACCAGGAATAACTAGATATACCCCTGAACAATCTTCTATAGATGCTGGTGAGCTTGTTTTTAAAGCTAATATTGTTGATGGTAAAATATTGACTGGTTGCATTACTTCTAAAGCAAAAACAACATATCCCATGTATATGGAGGTTAGAGTAAAGCTCAGTGAGTCTGTGCTATCATCTGCCGTATGGATGCTAAGTGATGATTCTACGGAAGAGATTGATAATTTAGAGGCATTCGGAGCAAAAAGTAACGACTATTTTTCAAGGCGATTACATTTGAGTCATCATGTTTTTATTCGAGAACCATTTCAAGATTATCAACCAACTGGTCAGGAAACTTGGTATGCTGATGGTAATGGAACAATATGGTCAGAAGATTATCATAACTACGGTGTTCTTTGGGAAGATCCTTGGAGTTTGTCGTATTATGTAGATGGTGAATTAGTTCGCACAACTCCAGTTGACGAAATAGATCCTGAAAACTATACTAGCGGTAATGGTTTAACAAAACCAATGCATCTAATTATTAGTGCTGCTGCCCAATCTTGGAGAACAACTCAAGGCATAGATTTTTTAAATGACCCAACGGTCACAAATGAGGAAAACACAATGATGCATGTAGATTGGATACGGGTGTATAAACCAGAATAAATAAAAAACAGAAGCCAGATCTTAAGATCTGGCTTCTGTTTTTTATACCTTACTTTTTAGTAGTCTAAGAAAGACTATTGCTATAGGCAACAATGATAATCCCTATAACCATAAAGCTTAAGCCCATGTACAAGAACTTACGAGCCTTTGGTGAAGCGTTGACCCATTCTTTAGTAATAATACCACTTATTATAGCCGTTACTACACAAGCTGTATTAAATATGGCGTACCCTACCGTATTACCTGATGCACCCAATTTGTATGCTGCAAAAGCAAATAGGGCAGACGCAGCATAATGAAAGAATGCCATAACTAATATTAGTATAAAGTTTTTGCCGAATGCAGGTGTTTTAAAATCTCCCCATGCCTTTTTAGTGCTTAATTGCCAAAGAAAATAAGCGGTCATTACTATACCGCCACTAATAAAAATTGGAAACATTACAGCCACGGCGGTGATCCATTCTGCATTCCCGGCAGCTTGGCTAGCTTCGTGTAGATAAGGTCTACCGGCTGCATTTGCATAACTAAAGCCAGTTGCAAGTAGGCCGCCAATAACTGCGATTAAAATACCTGTTGCCATCGAGCCTTTTTGTTCGCTGTTCTCATCATTTGCCTTTTCAACTTTTTCACGAATAAAACCAGCTTTACCGTTCGCAAAAATTCCTATTAATACAACGAACAATCCTAGTAGAATGGTTGTTAATTTGTTTGTAGGTGGTAAGCCATCTTCAATAAATGGTAATACCGATCCCACTAAAATAATAGTACCTATAAAAAGTGAAAAACCTAATGATAGACCAATATGGTTTATCGCCTTACTCCACATCATAACCCCAACGCCCCAAAGAAAACTGGTAAGCCCCATTTTAATCCAAATATCTGTTGGCATATTGCCGAAAATATCTGCAAAGCCATTGATTAAGGTAACCGATGCTATAATGGGTACAACGAACATGGTTAATAAAAAGAATAAACTCCAGGTATTTTCGTACTTAAAATCTTTCGTAAATTTTTCGGGTAGGGCATAAAGCCCCAACATTAGTCCGGCAAAAATAGCCAGTAAAACTCCTTCTGTCATAATTGGTTGTTTTGTGAGTTGATTAGTTGATGTTAAAATGAAAATTTAAACACGGTCTCGCTTTTAAAATTTTCACCTGCTTTTGTAATCGATTTGGGTGAACCTTCAATGTTTGGACCGTTAGGGTATCTATGTGTTTCACAGCAAAATCCTTTGTATTTTCCGTATTGAATTCCATTTTCCCTTTTTAAATCATCTGAGGTGTATTTACCAGTATACAACAGCATACACGGTTCTGTAGAAAAGACATCTAAACGTATTTGTTCTTTTTCACTAGAAATAGAAGCAACTTGATTTAAATCTGCTTTTTCATTATCGAAAACATAAAAATGTTCAAACCCGTCATTTATGGCTTCATGAACATCTCCAATTCGTTTTGAAACTCTTAAATCGTCAGCCTGATTTTCAATATTGACGATTTTTCCAGTAGCAGCTCCAGTATCATCAAGCTCCAAACGTTTATTGGTATGTACTTGAGCCTTATGGTTTTCTATAGTTTCAGAAAATCCCTCTAAATTAAAATAGGTATGGTTTGTAATGGATAGGGGAGTATCTGCATCGGTCGTTGCATTATAGTCCATTTTTAACTCATTATCATCTGTCAAAGTAAAAGACACATTTACCTGTACATTACCAGGAAATCCCTCTTCCATATCTTTACTTAATAAAGACATTTTAATGGTTGACTGATCATTGTCTTCAAAAGTGGTATCCCATATTCTTTTGTCAAAACCAACAACGCCACCATGTAAATTATTTGGTCCACAATTACTTGCCAAATCATATGTTTTACCATTTAGGCTGAATTTAGCATCTTTAATTTGAGAACAATACCTGCCCACTGTTGAACCAAAATAAGGTGAATTTGCTTTATAGTCATCAGAAAAATAACCTTCTATCGTATCAAAACCACAAGCAATTTCTTTCAATTTTCCATTGGAATCAGGAATCTGTATCGATGTAATAGTAGCACCGTAGTTAGTAATTTTTACCACCATACCGTTGGCGTTTTTCAAGGTATATAAATCTACTTTTTCTCCTGCTAAATTTCCGAAATCATTTTTTATGGGTTTCATACGTTTTTTTTACTGTTGATAAGGGGCTAATTTCTTCCAATCGAATACTACTCCTGTTCCTGGCTCATCAGAAGCTACAGCTCTGCAATTTTCAACAACTAAAGGTCTTGTAGTATACTGATCAATGGGGAAACTGTGTACTTCTAACCATCCAGAATTAGGTTGGGCAGAAACTAAACTAACATGTAATTCTTGCATACCGTGAGAGCAAGCAGGTATACCGTGCTTGTCTGCTAAACGGGCAGCTTTAAGCCAACCGGTTACACCACCACAGTTAGAGGCATCTGGTTGTATAAAGGATAGTTTAGCTTGGTCAAAAGCATATTCAAATTCATGAATGGTATGTAAATTTTCTCCCATAGCTAAAGGGAATCCTGTTTTTTCTACTATTTCAGCAAAGCCTTTATAATCATCTGGTATTATGGGTTCTTCAAACCAAGTGATGTCATATTTTTTAAATCCTTCAATTGCTTTAATTGCTTTTTCTATGGACATAGAATAATTGGCATCTACCATAAAGGTTACATCTGGGCCAATAAATTCCCTAACCGCTTTAATACGTTCTAAATCTTCTTCTAAATTTTCTCTTCCTATTTTGATTTTCACGGCATTGAATCCGTTATCTAAATAGGTTTTCATATTGTTTAAAAGCTTTTCTATAGGGAATTGTAAATCTATACCGCCACAATATGCTTTACAGGTATTGCCCTCACCACCTGCCATTTTCCATAAAGGTTGTCCGGCTTTTTTGCATTTTATATCCCATAAGGCAATATCGATGGTTGATATCGCAAATGATGCTATACCACCACGACCTACATAATGTATATGCCACTCCATAAAATCGTAAATACCATCTATATCTGTACCGTCTTTACCCACCAGAACGTTGGCAAAATCATGATCAATCATGGCTTTTATTGAAAAACCTCCTTTTCCGCCTGTATAAGTATACCCGGTACCTTCACTACCGTCTTCTAAAGTTATGGTAGTGGTTACTAATTCGAAATGTGTGTGATCTCCATGTTTTGCATCGTTCATTACTTCAGGTAAAGGGACTTTAAAAAGTTTGGCGATTACGCTCTTAATTTTTGTACTCATCTTAATTAAATAAAAGGTGCTATTAATTACACTTATTACTACTTATGCTTTATGTCTAATATAAAAGGTTTTCTTTTCCATGTATTGTTCAAAACCATACTTGCCATCTTCACCACCAGAACCAGATAATTTGTAACCATTATGGAAACCTTGATGTTGTTCTCCATGACCACGGTTTACATATATTTCGCCGTATTCCAATTCATCATTACATTTCATGATGGTGTTCATGTCATTGGTAAAAACCATAGCGGCTAATCCATATTCACAGTCATTTGCATAGCCAATTACTTCATCAAAAGTTTTAAATTTTAAAACGGGTAAAATTGGACCAAAAGATTCTTCATGAACAATAGTCATATCTTGGGTTACATTGGTTAAAACAGTAGGTTCAAACCAAAATCCTTTTTCAAATTCAGCACCTGTAGGTCTTTTTCCTCCGGTAGCAACAGTTGCTCCTTCTTCAATACTGACAGCTACTAAATGCTCCATATGCTTTAATTCTGATGCATTTACTTTGGGACCCATATCCGTATCTTCTAGCATTGGATCCCCAACTTTTAATGCCTTGGTTTTAGCAATGAATTTTTCCATAAACGTATCATAAATACCTTCGTGTAAATACATTCTTTCGTTACAGGTACATACCTGACCACAATTGTCAAAACGAGAATGCAAGGCGGCATCTACTGCGGCATCAATATCTGCATCTTCAAATACAATAAATGGGGCTTTACCACCTAATTCTAATTGAACGTGTGTTAGGTTTTGAGCTGCATTTCTTGCTATTTGCTGACCAACAGGTGTAGAACCTGTCATAGTCACCATTTTGCAAATAGGACTTTCAACTAATGCATTACCCATTGCTCTACCCGGACCAGTTAAAATATTGATTACCCCTGCAGGAATACCTACTTTGTTTGCTAAATTTCCAAGTTCTAAAGTTGCCAAGGGTGTTTCAGAAGTAGGCTTAATTACAATAGAATTACCTGCAACTAGTGCCGGTCCTAATTTACGACCCGCCAACGCCAACGGAAAATTCCATGCTGTAATGGCAACAACGACACCACGAGGAACTTTTTGAATCCAAATTTGTTCGTTCGGATTGTCTGAAGGAATAATATCCCCCTCTATTCTACGTGCACCTTCACAAGCATACCTAATGAATGATGCAGTAACAGCAACTTCAAAACGAGCAACCTTTAAAAGTTTACCTTGTTCTTTGGTCAATAATTCAGCTAAATATTCTGTATTTGCATCAATCTCATCGGCTAACTTATATAATAAATCTGCTCTGGTTCTGGCAGGTAGTTTTTTCCATTCTTTTTGAGCTTTATCGGCAAACTTTAATGTTTCTATGGCTTCTTCGGCAGTACCGTTTTGTACACGTGCTACAATTTCTCCATTAGAAGGACTAATAATATCAATTGTTTCACCTGAAGTTGATGTTCTCCATTCTCCGTTTATAAAAAGCTTGTATTCCTTAATTGATGACATAGTATATTGTATTATTTTTTTGTATTCGTTTTTCTGTAAGCATCCATTCTATCGGCTGCTTTTCCTTCAAATTCTCGTCTTAATTGCCAAAGTGGTCTTTCTAGTGCAAGCTCCCAAGTGAATAATTTCTTGTAGAGTTCTTTTACTTTTTCAGGATGTTGTGCAGCTAAATCATTGGTTTCAGATTCATCTTCGTTAATATTGTACAATTCGGCCGGGCGATCAGGAAAACGTATTAGTTTCCAATCTTGATTTCTAATGGCGCCTCTGTTTTCTTTTTTCCAGTATAGAAACTCATGAGGTGCTGCTGTTTTTTCACCTTTTAAATAGGGTAGAAGGTTTACGCCGTCTAATCCTTCAATTTCAGAACTATTTCCGCCTGCCGCGGATAAAAAGGTTGGGAATAAGTCTAAGGTGCTAATTGGGTAATTGTAGGTCTTGTTATTATTAAATTTGTTAGCCCAAGACATGAGAAAGGGTACTCTAATACCACCTTCTAAATGATTTGCTTTTGTACCGCTTAACGGACTATTATCAGATTCATTAGCGTCTGAAGGTCCACCGTTATCATTGGTATAAACAATTAAAGTATTATCTGTTAACCCTTGTTTTTTAAGTTCTTTTAATACCTTTCCGATTGCTCTATCCATGGCTAAGGTCATTGCTGCCAATGTTTTTCTTTTTCCTTTGAGATTTGGAAATTCAGCTAAATCTTCAGCTGTGGCTTCCATGGGTGTATGTACTGCATTGAAAGACAGGTAGATGAAAAACGGATTTTCTTTATTTCTATCAATAAAAGAAATTGCTTCGTTGGCTAGTTCATCAGTGAGATAGCCTTTGTGTTCTGAGAAATTACCAAAGCCTTGTTCTAATTTGTCTTCGTTTCTAGTGAGCAGATTGTTTTTATCAAAAGGCAAATAACTACGGGCGCCGCCTCTAAACCCGTAAAATTCATCAAATCCACGTTTAGTTGGGTGAAAACGGTCCGCATTGCCTAGGTGCCATTTTCCAAAAAGTGCAGTTTTATATCCTTGTTTTCTTAAATGATCAGCTATTGTTGTTTGATCTAATGGTAATCCCATATCATCATCTGCCAAACAAGATATACTCATGTACCCAGGTACATTATTCTCTTCAAAGCCAAACCTTTGTTGGTATTTTCCGGTTAACATTCCTGCTCTTGATGGTCCGCAAACTGCAGCACTTACATAGGCTTGCGTAAATTTTATACTTTTATTCGCAAGCTTGTCTAATTTTGGGGTTTTAAATTCTTTACTTCCTTGAAACCCAAAATCAGCATAACCAGCATCATCGGATAGTATAAAAACAATATTTGGTTGCTGTTGGGCAATTAAAAAACTCACCTTAAAAAAGCCTAACAGTAGAAATATTAATATTACGCGCCAATGATGCATTGTATACTTTTTTTGAATTTATATTATCTTCCCATCCAACCCCCGTCAACAAGGGTAATAGATCCATGCATGTAGTCTGATGCTTTTGAGCATAGGAATACAATTGGACCAGCAAAATCTTTAGGCTCACCCCATCTACCTGCCGGTATTCGAGATAAAATAGAAGTTGCTCTATCTGGATCATTACGTAATGCTTCAGTATTATCAGTAGCAATATATCCTGGAGCAATACCATTGACATTTACCCCTTTTCCAGCCCATTCGTTAGCAAAAGCCATAATCATTTGACCAATTGCACCTTTACTAGCCGCATAACCAGGAACAGTTATTCCTCCTTGGTATGTTAATAATGATGCAGTAAATACTATTTTTCCAGAACCACGTGCAATCATGTCTTTTCCAATCTCACGGGTTAGAATAAATTGTGCGTTCTGGTTTACTTCTATAACTTTATCCCACATATCATCTGGGTGTTCTGCTGCCGGTGTTCTTAGAATAGTACCCGCATTGTTTACCAGAATATCTATTATAGCATGGTTAGCTTTCACCTTCTCTATAAATTTGTAAAGCGCTTTTCTATCTGAAAAATCACATTGGTATGCAGTGAATTTTCTGCCAAGTGCAGTGACTTCTTTTTCTACAGCACTACCTGTTGCTTCTAAAGATGCCGATACACCTATAATATCTGCACCGGCTTCTGCTAATGCCAAAGCCATACCTTTTCCAATTCCTCTTTTACAGCCAGTTACAATGGCTACTTTACCTTTTAAACTGAAACTATCTAATATGCTCATTTCTATTTTATTTTATAATTGACAATCCATTAAGACTTTTAGTCCGTCTGGATTATTATCTATGTTTTCAAAAACTTGTTGAATGTTTGTTAATGGCTGAACATCTGTAATCATTTGTTCAAAAGGCAGTTCATTTTCTGTAATCAGATTAATGGCTTTTTCATAATCTTCTTTTTCGTAAACCCGTGCGCCAATTAGGCTTAACTCTTTCCAGAAAAACTTGAATAAATCAACCGGTTTTTTCTCACCGTGAATTGCTACCATTAATATTCTCCCTCTAATGCCTGCTACTTCGCACATTACATCTAGTGCAGGTTGTACGCCAGCTACTTCAAAAACAACATCTGCACGGCGATTCTCGGTTTTGCTTTTTACGTATTCTACTAAGTCTAATTCAATAGGGTTAACTGCGTCAAAGCCTAATTCTTTTGCCTTTGCAATACGTTTTGGGTTTACTTCTGAGATAATTACTTGAGCACCTACTTCTTTAGCCACCATTGCAACTAATAAGCCAATTGGTCCGCCCCCTAAAACAATCGCTGTTTCACCTTTTACCAAACCACTTCTACGTACATCATGTGTAGCTACTGATAATGGTTCTATTAAAGCGGCTAGTTTTAAATCTGTTTCTGGTTTCAATTTATGAAGAACAAATGCTGGAACATTCCAATATTGTTGCATGGACCCAGGACTGTCAATTCCTATAAATTTCAACTCTTCACAAATGTGGTTAAAACCTTTGTCAGAAGCTTTTACTTTTCTGTCATCTAATGGGCGAACAACTACTTTTTCTCCCACAACATAGCCTTCAACACCTTCGCCAATGGCATCAATGGTACCAGACATTTCATGCCCAATGGTTTGTGGCATAGCCACACGCTTGTCCATCATACCATGATAGATGTGAACATCGGTGCCACAAACACCTGAATAAGCTACTTTAATTCGGACTTCACCTGTTTTGGGTTGATCAATTTCTTTGTCTATAACAGTGAAGGTTTTATTGCCTTCGTAAATGGTTGCTTTCATTTTATATTAGTTTCAAATAGTAAACTAGTTTCATATTTGAAATAAATATACAATTATTTATAAAACAAAGCACTTTTTACTAATGATATACTGAAGTTTAATTGTTAAATATTGGAAAAGGAGATATTTAGATATAAAAAAAGCCCTTAAAAAGAGCTTGGTTTATTTGAGAAATCATATTTATTAGTAAAAAAACTATTGTGAGATATAGCCTAATTTTATTGAGATGTCAAGCGCATATTGTGCTATGATTTTTCCTTTGGCATCGAATTCTTCATGAGGTAGTCTACCATGGGGTGCTGTGATCCAAAGCGCTGCCACCGGATACCCTGATTCATTAAAAATAGGTGCTCCTATACAATGAATACCTTGTATGTCTTCGCCGTTATCAATCGCAAATCCATTTTTTTTAACCTCTTTAAGGGTGTTTCTAAAATCTTTTTTAGAAGTAATGGTGTTTTTTGTGAATTTAGTAAGAGTAATTTTTTTTAAAATTTCATCAGACTCTTCTTTTGGTAAATATGATAGTATGCATTTACCACCTACAGAGCTATGTAAACTGAATTGGGTACCCTGTTCTACAAATAATTTTACTGGATAAGAAGAAGATACTTGTTCTAAAATAGTGCCTTTATCTCCTAATAAAATACCCAACATAACAGATTCTTTCAATTCATCTCTTAAGGCACGCATAACATCAATAGACATTTCTACGATGCTTTGCTCTGTCATGGAAGATATGCCTAAAGAAAGCATTTTTCTAGATAGTGTTATCTTTTTGGTAGTTTCGTTTTTTTGTAAGTAGTTCTTGAAAATTAACGTGCTAACGACCCTAAATGCCGAAGTTTTTGTTAAAGATAAAGTTTCGGTAATTTCAGCTAAAGTGAGTCCGCTTTTTTTTGTAGCCAATAACTCAATAACCAATAGACCTCTTTCAAGATTTGGTACATTATACTCTGATTTTAAATTTGGCTTAGTCTTGTTCATTAAAAAAACATTGTACCGTAAAATTACTATTATTTAACTTACCAACATGTGGATAAAAAAAGAGGAGCACTTTCTAATGCTCCTCTTTCTACTAATATGAAGTCTATTTATTTTGCTTTTTCTCCTTTTGCGGCATGCGTAGTTTTTCTTTCAGATGTAAAGCTCATAATGCTTTGGTAATCGCCATTATTATAAATATGTGAAAGACCCCAACGTAAAATTTCGGTTGGCTCTTTTTCATTGTCAGCTGATCTATCTAAGCCTATAGCGTGTGCAGAAACTCCAGGAATTACAGACATTATCTCAAAATTAATACCATCTGGAGACCATTGAATTGTGTTTTTTTCAGGACCATCAGTAGTAATTAAAGCTGCAATACCATCATTATAAGGCCATACACAAATTTCGTGTCCGCTATTACTAATTGGGTTGTAAGGTGATTTTACATAAGGACCCAATGGGTTATCTGCAATGGCAACTCCGTGACGAATTTGTCTACCACCAAAAGTGATTTTTTCCCCCATTTGTTCTCCTTTGTAATACAAATAGAATTTACCTTTGTAAGGTATTATGCATGGGTCATGTACTTTATGACTATCAAAGTCTCCTTTTTTCTCGACTAGAAATCTGTTTTGTTCTTCTCCTTTCCAAACACCATTGTCTGCCGGACTTAGTATTGGTTCTTCGCTTTTGGTCCATGGTCCGTTTGGAGAATTAGACCAAGCCAATCCTACTTGATTTTTGACTCTAACATTATACGGGGATTTTACTGTTTGGTAGCATAAATAATATTTGTCTTCAAATTTCATGATTTCTACTGTAAACACGGAGCGATCATCATAAGTTCCCTTTTCGCCTCTTGCTACCGCTAACCCTTCTTCTTTCCAGGTTTCACCATCTTCAGAAGTTGCATACCAAATATCGCAGCGATCCCATGGGAAAACTTTTTCATTTTCAATGTCACCACCAAAACCTTGAGATGGTCCCACACTTTTGCTATACCAAACGTAATATTTGCCATTTTCTTTAATAACGGCACTAGGGTCTCTACGTACAACGCCTTCTTCGTAAGCAAGGTCACCCTTTAAAGGTTTAAGATCAGAAAATTGAATAAACCATTCATTTCCTAAATCTTGAGGCCATTGTAACGCCCTCTTTGAAGCTGCACTTAATGAGTCTCGGTTGGTAATACCTAATTCATCTATCAGCTCATCTGTAATGACTATTTTTTGTTCTACCGTCGCTGTTTCTTTTTCGGTTTTTATAGTTTCGGAACATGCCGTAAAGATGAACAAACACATTATTGATAATAATCTTATGATATTTTTTTTCATTTTTATTTGTTGTTTGGTATTAAAATAATTGGTTTACAAATTAAAGTTAAGTGTGTTGAAAATTTATCATATTGAGCTAAATTTCCTTTTAATTGATTGATTAGTCCATGTTAATATAAATTGTTGGTATTGATACTAGTACCTTCACTAGGCATTGCTTCGAAAGCGGTCAATTTAATATTGAATTTATTATAATATGCATTGGTGGCTTCTTCAATAAAATGGTCTACCGCATCTTCATGTATTAGATTTATGGTGCAACCACCAAAACCACCACCCATCATTCTAGATCCAATTACATTATCATAACATTTAGAGAAATCTACTAAATAATTAAGTTCTGGGCAGCTTACATCATAAAGGTGTTGTAGACCGTGGTGCGTCTCAAACATTAATTTTCCTAATTGGTGAAGGGATGATTCTTTTAAGGCTTTAACTGATTTTAAAACGCGTTCTTTTTCTTCAATGATATAGGTACAGCGATTAAAAACATCTTCAGAAAGTTCATTTTTAAATTCAGATAAAATGGTTATAGAAACATCACGTAAAGAGCTTACGGTATTATATTTTTCTCGAATAATAGCTACTGCTTCTTCGCACTGACTGCGACGAACATTATACTCGCTAGAAGCTAAATTGTGTGAAACATTGGTATTCAATAAAAGAATTCTATAAGGAGCGATGGTTATGGGAACGTATTCATAATCAAGAGATTTACAATCTAACAAGATTACATGTCCTAATTTGCTCATTACTGAGCTGAATTGATCCATGATACCACATTTTGTACCCACGTAATTATGTTCTGCACGTTGAGATAATGCTACGATTTCTTGTTTTGTGAGTTTCAATTCGAAGAGTTCGTTGAGTCCGTATGCAATTCCACATTCTAAAGCGGCCGAAGAGCTAATGCCAGATCCTACCGGTATGTCACTATCTAAAATACAATCGAAACCTTTCAGCTTATTGGTCAACTGCTGTAGTTCGTATATAACACCCAGTACATAGTTTTCCCATTGGTTTTCGCTTACGCTAATATTATCAAGTTCAAAAGTTAGATTTGCATTAAAATTGCGGCTATGAATATTGCACGTAGTAGCACTATTATTTTTATTGAATTTGAGTTGAATTTTTTTATCAATAGCTGTAGGTAGTACAAAGCCATTATTGTAATCAGTGTGCTCGCCAATAATATTTATTCTACCGGGAGAGTCGATAATTAAATCCCATTTTTTTGAGTTAAATTCTATTTCTTTCATTTATAGGGATTTTAGTTTTTCTGCAGCCATTTCTGGTGTAATATCACGCTGTGCCATGGCAAACATTTCATAACCTACCATAAATTTTTTTACAGTTGCAGATCGTAATAATGGTGGGTAAAAACTCATATGCCAATGCCATTCTTCGTAATTATCACCATTGGTTGGCGCTTGGTGTATGCCTGACGAATAAGGAAAAGAACAGTTAAACAATGCGTCGTATTTTTGAGTCAATGTTTTTAATTGTTGGGCAAAGTCTTCTCTTTCAGTGGCATTTAAACTTGCTATATTAGCCATTTGCCTTTTTGGAATAATCATAGCTTCATAAGGCCAAACTGCCCAAAAGGGTACAAGTGTAACAAAGCTTTTATTTTCTGATATAATACGAGTACCAATACTTAGTTCTTGATCAATGTATTTACTTAGTAAGCTGGTACTTTCTTTTTTATAGAAGTTTTTTTGTGTTGTCGTCTTTTTTTCAATTTCTGTGGGTATTGAATGTTGCGCCCAAATTTGACCGTGGGGGTGGGGGTTACTACAACCCATGATCGCCCCTTTATTTTCGAAAATCTGTACGTAATTAATATGCTTTAAATTGCCCAGTTCAGTAAATTCGTTTTGCCATGTCTCTACTACTTTAATAATATCATTAACCTCCATATCAGGAATTGTTAAAGAATGGTTGGGCGAGAAGCAAATAACCTTGCAAATACCACTCTCACCTTCAGCGTGTAGTAAGCCATCAGTATAATTGAACAATGGCGTATCGTTTAGAAGAGCACCGAAATCATTTTTAAAAACTAATGTGTTCTTGTAATTGGGGTTAGGTTCACCATTCATTCGGGCATTAGTAGGGCATAGAAAACATTCAGAATCGTAATTGATTTTTTCCCTTTTTTCAGAAGATTCTATTTTGCCTTGCCATGGTCTTTTGGTTCTATGTGGTGATACCAAGATCCACTCACCAGTAAGTATATTAAGTCTTCTATGTGGAGCGTTCTCTAATTCAGATTTCATTTATGAGCTAAAAGTTTTGAGGTTTTAAATAATTATGAAGCCTCTGATTTTTTATTCTTTTTCTTGAAACCTAATGTACAGGTATTGCGTTGGAAACGTGGATAATTAGACTTGACAAAAACTGAACAAAATATATTTTTGGTATAATTAACTCTAAATCAGTAATAAACGAGCTTACTTTATTTCGTTAAAGAAAACCAAGGTCTTTTCTATATGTTCTTGCCAATAAGACCACTCGTGTTTACCTTCAAATTCTTGGTAGGTATGATTAATATCTGAGTTGTCAAGTTTTGTATGAAGTGCTCTATTGTACTCAATTAGTAAATCATCTTTACCACAATCAAAACGAAAAGGAGGTAGCTCTTTCTTATTTTGTTGCATCAACTTAAAAACATCTTCGTTTAACTCTTCGGTTTGACTATAGTTGGTTTCCTTTTCTTCTACGAATAAATGCATCTGGTTAATGTTCGTTAAAGAAGAATGCCCTGAAAAACCTTTATATTTTTTAGGATATTTGGCTGCGAGACGCAAAGCACCATAACCACCCATTGATAGACCAGAGATAAATAAATTTGATGATGAACTTGTAGCATTAATATTTTCAATAACTGCATTGATTACATCTTCAACAATCCATTTTTCAAAATCAAGATTATTATGAGGTAGATATGCCGAGCCATCTCCCCATAATCCGTCAGAAGGCATTGCAACAACCATAGGCTTGATAAGCCCTTCAGTCATCATACGTAAAACGGTAAAGTGCACGCCTGCCTTGTGTGCCCAAATCCAAGCACTACCGTACACGCCGTGAAGAAGCGTAACTATAGGTAAGTCTTTTAGATTTTCACCTGGGGGGACAAATACACAAATGTCTCCACGACCTTTAAGATTAGGAGTCTTTACAGTAATAAATCTAAGATGATTACTTTCAAATTCAGGATTTGATATTTCTGTTGTTCTAAATATTGACATATTTGTTTATTCGAAAACGATTACACCTTTAGCATTTTTACCTGCCAGCATATCATCAAAAGCTTGTTGTAGATTTTCAATAGGGTATGTTCTGGTAATCATTTCATCTAACATCAAATCTCCTTTATCATACAAGCTTACCAATTTTGGAAAATCTATCTGCGGACGACATTTACCGTAAAGGGGATTAATGTAAATTTTATCCCATTCAAATAAGTTCATATCTATAGAAATGGTTTCTTCAATACCACTAACTTGTACAGCTGTACCTGCATTTCTAATCATTGCTAAGGGTGCTGCACCTAATGCCGGAACGGCTGTACACTCAAAAGCATAATCTGCACCTCTACTTTCTGTTAGTGTTTTTACTTTTTCTGATGCCTGTAGTAAACCTTCATCATTTTTATCTGCTAGAATAGTATGGGTTGCCCCAAACTGTTTTGCCATTTCAAGACGCTCTTCATTAATGTCAATAGCTATAATTTTTGATGCTCCAGAAATTCTAGCACCTTGTATAACATTTAAGCCAACTCCTCCAGTACCAATAATTACGGCAGAACTTCCTGCGGTTACTTTTGCCGTATTCACAGCAGAACCATAACCCGTCATAACCCCACAACTAATAATACTTGCAGAGGGCATAGGTAGATTACCATTAAATTTGACGCATGCAGATTCTTTCACTAAAGCATACTCAGAAATAGTACCAATATTAAAAGAACGCTCAATAGGGGTATCATTCCATTTTGTTCCTTCTAAATGAGCGTGACCAGGAGTAAAACCATTTCCGCCAGCGGTTACAGGCGAATTATTTTCGCAAATATGCTGATTGCCTTCTTGACACTGAAAACATTTCATACAAGGAGTAGCCCAATTTAAAATTACCTTATCACCAACCTTAAAATCTGTAATGGCGCTGCCTATTTGTTCTACAATGCCTGCGCCTTCATGACCTATAACAATTGGTTTGCCCCATGTTAGAGAATCATGATCGGTATGGCAAAGTCCGGCAGCTTTTATTTTAACGATTATTTCATCTGCTTTAGGTTCTGCTATAGTAACTGTATCTATGATAAATTTACCATCACCTGTTGCTATTGCACATTTTGATTGTATTGACATTTTTTTCTTTTTTGTACTGATTTTAGATAAAACTAGTAGGGGTTATGGCTATTGAAACATCTGAAAGTTTAAGCTTGTCAATTTTTTGATTTTTTTGAATAAATCTAGTACCTAACATATAAGCTTTTGCATTATTTATGGCATCAACAGCAAGTAATTCATCATCCTTAAAATACCAAACAGATTGGCAGTTATCTCTATCTGTTTCTATTCTCTTAATAGTTTGATTATAACCCTGTGATAAACCCACCATTTGTAATTTTACATCATATTGATCAGACCAAAACCAAGGTATGGAGTCATATGCTACAGCTTCGCCACAAATAGATTTTGCAGCAATTTTTGCTTGGTCTACAGCGTTTTGTACAGATTCTAATCTAATATATTTTTTGTAATGTGGATTAAAATGAAAAGTACAATCACCTAAAGCATATATGTTTGGGTCATTGGTTTTGCAGTTGGCATCAACTTTAATTCCGTTTTCAATTTCTAAACCAGCTTCTTCGGCTAATTCAGTATTTACTTTAATGCCTACGCCAACAATGATGATATCTGCTTTATAGCTAGAGTTATCATCGCATTGAACTTCATTGATGCCATTGTTAAAATCAACAGATGTTACATTTTTATTTGATAAAACCGATACGCCATGTTTATGATGTAACTCTTTAAAATAGGTAGACATTTCTGGAGCGGTAACACGAGAAAGAACACGTTCTTCGCGTTCCAATACCGTTACCGAAGCATCTAGTTTACTTAAAGCAGCAGCAGTTTCTAGACCAATGTACCCACCACCTATAATAATTACTTTGTTGCGGTCTTTGTTGAGAGATTTTCTAATATTAAGAGCATCTTCTGCCGTTCGCATTGCAAAAACATTTTTTGCGCTGTTCAGTCCTTTTATTGGTGGTATAAAGGGGCGTGCTCCTGTAGAGAGAACTAATTTGTCATACTTCTGAACCAAACCATCAGAAACAGTGATGCTTTTTTCTTTACGGTTAATTGAGCTGATGGTTTTACCTAATTTAAGGGTAATCTTATCAGTCTCATAATTTTGTTTCGGAAAGAGCAAATCTTGCTGAGTACCTTCTTCACTTGTTAAGTATGCTTTAGATAAAGGCGGTCTGTGATATGGAAATTCTGGGTCGCGATCAAATAAAATAATATCACCTTCCCAACCTTCTTTTCGTAAGGCGAAAGCAAAATTTACTCCAGCGTGACTTGCACCGATTACGACACAAATTTTATTTGATGTTTTGGTAGACATTATTTGGCAACATTTAAAACCACCCCATCAATTGCATCTGAAACATCTATTTGGCAACAAAGGCGACTGTATTCGCTAACATTATCATCAAATTCTAGCATGTCACTTTCTAATTGGCTAGGTGCTCCAACTTTGTCCCAAAACGCAGGTTCAACATGAACATGGCAAGTTGCACAAGAGCATACTCCTCCACAATCACCATCAATTCCTTTAACCTTATTCTGTACTGCAAGTTCCATTACACTACCTGTAGTAGCCTCCGTAATAATGGTTTCGTTATCGCTTGTTACAAATGTTATTTTTGCCATATTAACTATATTAGTGTTTTTATTAAGAGTTGAATTTAACGTGTAAACTGTCAAAGCCTACTTTACGTTTAAAGTGACCTAAATCTTCAATATTTTCTTTGTAATCTAGGATATCTATTGATTTGACTTCATCTAATAAAGTTGAAATCAAAATTTTTAGTATTTGTCTAGCATGTGTTGCTCCTAAGCAGTTATGCGTGCCAAAGCCAAATGCTACATGCGGATTTATTTTTCTGTCGATAACAATTTCATTTGCATTCTCGAACACATTGGCATCACGATTGGCAGAAGCCCAACAAAGCGATATTTTACTATCTGCTTTAAGTGCATGTTCACAAACGGTAGTATCTTCGGTTGTAATTCTTCCCATTTGTGTTAGCGGCGAAAAATATCTAATTAATTCTTCTATAGTGTTATTCAATATTTCAGGCTCATTGCGCAACCTTTCTAATGATTCTGGATGTTCGGAAAAATAAGAAATGGAATTTGTAACGGCATTTATAACGGTATCTCTACCGCCAGCAAAAGTTAGAATAATAACACCTTTAACTTCTTCTTTAGTCAGCTTTTTACCATTAGCCTCAGATGCCAGTAACACAGAATACAAATCGTCTGTTGGGGCAGCACTTGCTCTTTCAATTTCCTTGTCAATATAATCATACAAAATGTTAGCCTTGTCAGCATCTAAAGCAGAGCCTTCACTTCTAAAAACATGTGTGCCCCATGAGATCCATGTTTCAGCTTGTGCGTATGGTGTGTTTAATAAAAGGGTTAATGCTCGTGATTGTAATGGTAAAGCAAATTCACTAACAATATCTAAAGAGTCCCTTTTTAAAACCTCTTTGACTAAAGATTGAATTTGATTCTTAAGCTTTGTGGTATATTCTTCCTCTAAAGGTCGTTTAAACCACGGGTCTAAAATATCTCTAAACCCTTTGTGTAATGGAGGGTCTACTTCAAACGGAATCTGACGTATATCTCTTATATTTTCTTCGGATGGAATAACGATTCGCCCAGGTGCAGCTCCAGATTGATAGGTTTTTGCATTATGTGCACACTTTCTAACATCTTTATGACCTAATACCATGGTGACTTCTTCACCCTGATCGTCCATCTTGCCAAATCCTTTTTCAATTCTTTCCTTTTCAAAAGGGTCTAGAAACTTGCTCTTATCCATGGTGTTGACTATTATTTATTTTTAAAAAGTATACTCGCAAATATGAATAAACTATTGGTGCGTTAATTAATCTTTATTAGCCTATATAGTGCTTATTTTGACATTTTAATAGGTATATTGATGTTTTATACATCATAATAGATTATAATTGCTATTATATGAAAGCACAATTTGAAAAGATAAATTCTAAGCAAAGTGCATTATATGCGTTTGTTTATGAGGATGTTGAGTTTGATGCGCCTTGGCATTTTCACCCAGAATATGAACTAACTTACATTGTAAAAGGGAAAGGGATGAGGTACGTAGGTAACAGCATTCAAAACTTCGAAGAAGGTGATTTTGTTTTAATAGGTGCAAATTTGCCGCATTGCTGGAAAAACACAGATTTACATATTGGGAATGTGAAGTCGGTTGTTTTTCAATGGAATGATTTGTTTTTAGGGGAGAATTGGTTTCAAAAAGAAGAGTTTTATCAAATTAATTTATTGTTGAAAAAGGCTGCGAAAGGAATATTGTTTCATTCGTATTCCTCAAAAAAAACAGCAAAGAGATTAATGGCTATTATAGAGAAAAAACCCTTAGACAGATTATTGAGTTTTTTACAATTACTAGAAGAATTGGCATTGGTAAATTCAATCGAGTTATTAACGACTACCAGTTTCTCGCCAAATCTTAATTTAAAAGCGAACAATAGAATTGATGTAGTGTACGATTATGTGGAGAAGAACTATCATTCTAAAATAAAATTAGATGATGTATCTACTTTGGTATCTATGAGTAATGAAGCGTTTTGCCGTTTTTTTAAAAAATCGCTTAACAAGTCATTTTTTACCTTTATAAATGAATACCGTATTAACCTTGCCAGTAAAATGCTAATTGAAACAAACAAACAAGTAAGCCAAATTGCTTACGATTGTGGATATGAAAGTCTGCCTTTTTTTTACAGACAATTTCAAAAATATATGAATTGTTCACCAAAGGTTTTTAAAAATCAATATTTGAAAATGAATTCATAATTTATTTGATTTGTACTTTTAATTCTATTAGGTTTCAAGATTAAAAGTAGTATTGGCAGAATATTTCTTGAATTTTTTTATAGAGAAAAATATATTTTAGCTAGAGTGTAATTGAATTATTAATTAAATTTTTTCTTTGAGAATATACTTATGAAAAGAATACTGTCTGTATTTTGCTTGCTTATCATTACCATAGGTTATGCTCAAAATAACTTAAAAGATATTAGTGCTAAACAAGCCTTTGAAAGAGCATTAGAACTGAGATTTCAAAATCCTGATAGTGCTGTTGCCTTGTTAGATTACAGCAGTAAAAGTTATTTAAAATTAAATGATACCGTTAGTGCAACATATAGTTTGTTAGAGAAAGCTTATGTATTTGAAAATACGGCTAGATATGCAAGCTCTTATGATGCATTATGGACTGCACTAATTTTAAACGATAGAAGAGATGATGATAAATTAAAATCTATAATATTTGTTAGGTTAGGAAGAATATATAGCTATAACAAGCGTGTAGATGCGTCTTTAAAATATTTAAAATCTTCTTTAGAACTACAAAAGAAGCGTGTAAAGAAGTTACATTTAGAAAAGTCTGAATTAGTACCTTATTATTACTCTTTGGCTAAAACAAATAGAGAGTTAGAAAGAAGTGGTCGTGCTCAAATTTATTTGGATAGCTGTTATCTCTACTTTTCTAATGAGATAGATATTCAACCTTTGGCACATCTAGAATATAGAAGTAAAGAATACCTAGATTTTGAAAAAGCTATACTATTAGGGAGAAAAGGTGAAAATGAACAAGCCATTGAAATTATGGAAGGTTTACTGCCTTATTTTCAAGATAACGAACCTACCTATCTAGTATTGATTTATAAGTTTTTAGGAGATATAAATCTTAACTTATCTAACTTGAATAAAGCAGAGGAACTCTATGTAAAATCTTTGAAATATTCTGATGACTATAAAAGTCATGTAGATTTTACGCCGTTAGTGTATGAGAAACTCACCGAGTTATATCTTCTGAAAAACGATTATAAAAATGCTTTTAATAGTGTTAAAAAAGCCAAGGAGCTAGATGCTAAATTTTTTGATGGTAGAAGTTCTATAAACCAATCTTTATTAGAAATAAAAGATAACTATCGAATAGAGAAAGATCGACAAGAAAAACAAATTCAAGAACAATATTTAAAGCAACTTGAGCAAGAAGAAGAGATTAGCAAACTTCAATTGATTATTCTAATAGGGTCTATTTTCTTTTTACTAATTATAGGCTATGGTTATTTTAATTATTTAAGAACAAAACATACAAATGAAAAAATATTTATAGAAAAAAATAAGGAGTTAGAAATAAAAAAGCAACAGGCTCTTATTGATATAAAGAATAAAGAATTAGCATCTTCGGCATTACAGCTTATAGAAAAAGATGAATTTTTGAAAGAGATAAAATCTAAGGTACGCGTAGGTACCGATAAGATTAAAATTCACGAAATAAATAAGGTGCTAAGGTCAATTTCTACTAATAATAATAACAATTGGGATGAGTTTAAGCATCGATTTATCTCAGTAAATAAGGAGTTTTACAATAAAATTTTTGAGAAGTTTCCTAACTTAAGTCAAAGTGATCAAAAAATTTGTGCTTTAATTAAATTAAACATGTCCAGTAAAGATATGGCGCGTTTGTTAGGTATATCAGTAGAATCTGTACATACATCAAGACATCGTATTCGTAAAAAAATGGACCTACCTAGAAATGTAAATTTAGAAGATTATATAAATTCTATTTAAACCTTATTTGCCTTATAAATATGTACTGATTTATCGATTTGTAAAGTTTATGTCTAGTTGATAAAACTAATGATTCTTTCTTATTAGGCTACTTTCGTGAACTATTTAATGCTATTCTTATTTAACAATTAAAGAGAAAGATGCTGTGTTTGTAAAGTCAGCAGATAATTGGACAAGAACCTGGAATGAAAGCAACAAGACTTTTAAAATATTTTCTAAAAAAAATAGGCTAGCCTTCAGAATTTGAGGTGAAAAGGGATATAAGTATTTGTCTTCAAATACCGGGTATGATGAATGTTTAGGTATTGGAGTCATTAATTTTTAAAAAGGAGATAAGGTTGTTGTTTGCACTTTAGACAATAGATTAGTAAAACCTTCAATTAAAGAATTCAATTATATTTTTGAAGAATTAACATGTGTAGGTATAAATAGAGCAGGGATTAAGCAAGAATATTGTGCGTACCGGCATTCACACTTCACAAATTAAAATTAGACACTTATTTACTATTAACTGTATTTATAGCCCAACCTTTGGTTGCGAAACCATATTTATAGTTTAATTATAAATGAATAGGCTACAAGATTTTCTTTGGTTTAAAATTTTAGCGCAGTAGCACATAATTATTCCGGTGTCGGGATAGTTATGAATCAAGAAAATTTAATTCATTGAAAACAGGAATAAACTTGAATCGGTTAGTAAAGAAAAGTACAATTGAACAAGTGATTTTTTAAATAATACCCAAATTTATATTCTAATTATGGAGAAAATTAAGCTATCAAAATTAATATTAGAGAGGAGTTAGTAAAGAATTAATCTCGATTTATAAGTATAAAAAAGATTGTCTGTAAGGACAGTCTTTTTTTTTGTTAAAAATTTCAACTTCAACACATGAAAATATGTGAAAACCTTTAAAAATCGACCTTTTAGGGTTTGTGTCAAGTTCTTGTGCAGTTGTAATATGGCAAAAAAAATAGATTTATAATTAGTTTTATTCAATCATAAGTGAAGAAATTAAGAATACTAAAAAAATTTAACAATAGTCTTAATTCAACTCTAAGTACAATAACTCAAGCAAATTTTATTTAAACCAATGATTATGAAAAAACAATTTTTTGAATTTTTAAAGAAATGCTTTCTGGCAGGACTGTTCTTTGCCCTATTAAGCATGAACAGCGCAATTGGTCAAGAGACCATTTCAGGAACAGTAACAGATAATTTAGGACCTGTAGTTGGTGCCAATGTTTTAGTAAAGGGATCAACTAACGGTTCACAGACAGATTTTGACGGTAATTTTTCTATTCAGGCATCTCCAAATGACGTTTTGGTTATTTCATATATAGGATATGCCTCACAGTCTATAAAGGTTGGAAATCAAAAAACAATTAATGTAGTATTAGCCGAAGATGCAAGTTTGTTAGATGAGGTAGTAGTAATAGGATATGGTACCTCTAAAAAGAGTGATCTTACTGGTGCCGTTTCTCAAGTAACAGCTAAATCATTTGAAAACCAACCATTAACTCGTGTAGAAGATGCCTTGCAAGGTAGAGCTGCAGGGGTATCGGTTTCAGGATCTGGTGCACCAGGTGCGGGTATCAAAGTAAGGGTAAGAGGGGTAAACTCTATTACAGGTAACAATGACCCGCTAGTTGTAGTTGATGGTGTTTTTGGAGGAGATTTAAGAACAATTAACCCAAATGATATTGCCTCTATTGAGGTATTAAAAGATGCTTCTTCATTAGCAATTTATGGCTCTAGAGCTTCGAATGGGGTAATTTTAGTCACCACTAAGAAAGGGGCGGGAAAACCGAAAATAAGTTTTGATCATTTTGTTTCTATAAGTAGTCAGGCAAGAAGTATTGAAACTTTGGGTTCTGGTGATTTTGCTAGACAAAAAAATGCAGGTTTAATTGCAAACGGTGCCGATCCAGCATATACAGAGCAACAAATATCTGCACTTGATGCGAACCCAATTAATTACGAAGATCAATTATTTCAAACAGGTATTGGTACTAATACTCAGTTGGCAGTAAGCGGTGGCAAGGATAATTTAAGATACTTTGTTTCTGGTAACTATGTAAACCAAACTGGTACCGTTATCGGTAATGAATATGAGCGATTCTCTTTACGTTCTAATATTAATCTTGACGTAACAGAAAAATTATCGGTAGGTGTAAATTTATACGGCAGTAGAGAATCAGAAGTAAATAACCCAGATGATTTTAACCGTTTTAAAGGTAGTAGTATATTAAAGACGCTTACATGGGATCCAACATTACCTGTACAAGACAGTGATGGTAATTTTATTACAAGTTCTAATTTTGCAAATAACGGTTTTAATCCAATTGGTACACTATTAAGAAGTAATAGAGACCGTGCAGCTGATCGTTTAAATACCACAATTAATGTTGGTTATAAATTTACGGATCATTTTAAATATAGTCTTGTAGTAGGTGCGTCAACAATAAATCAAAATATTGAATCTTTTATACGAGACGATAATCCTTCCGATGCTAATCCTAATCATACACGTGTTGCATATACCAATTTTAGAAACACAAGTCACCAGGTAAGTAATATTCTTAATTATAACAATAGTTTTAATAAGCATAATCTTGATGTTACAGGGGTATATGAATTTCAAGGAGACCGTAATACGTTTAATGGTTACGACACATTTGCTATTGCAACCGGTAGTATTTATTTAGCGGATAATGAGGATCAATCAAGAGAGAATTTCACTAACGATGGTAACCAAAATGCAATACAATCTTATTTAGGTCGTGTGCAATACAATTATAACAACTCACTTTATTTAACGGGCTCTATGCGTATAGATGAATCGTCAAGGTTTGCAAAAGGTAATAGAACAGGGTATTTTCCTTCTGGTGCAATTGCTTATAGTTTCAATAATATGCCATTCATTGAAAATGGTAAAACATTAAGTAGTTTAAAGTTCAGAGCTGGCTGGGGCCAGGTAGGTAATCAGAATATAAACTCTACAGCACGTTTTTCATTAACTAACGATGCCGGTAATTATCCTTTTGACGGTTCTACCTTGGTATCTGGTTCAACCCTAATACAAGTTGGAAATCCAAATTTAACCTGGGAAACAACATCACAAACAAACATTGGTGTAGATATGGGATTCTTTAGCGGTAGACTTAATGCTTCGGTAGATTATTTTAGTAAGACAACAGAAGACCTTTTGTTGAGAACAATAATTCCGGGTACATCTTTTGCAAAATTTGAAAATGCAGGGGTCGTTGAAAATCAAGGTATAGATTTGACATTGTCTGGTACAATTGTTCAGAATGACAATTTCACTTGGGATTCATCTTTTAACCTTTCACACGTCAAGAACGAAGTAACTGAATTGGTAAATGATGTTGATCAAATATTAGGAAATATTAGACCGGTAGATGGTACAGAAAATTCTATTAACGTAATTGAGCTTGGTCAACCATTAGGTCAATTTTATGGTCTTACCTTTTTAGGTACTTGGAAATCAACTGATGACTTACCAGATGGTATACAAGCAGGTGACGCAAAATACTTAACTGATGACGAAGGTAACTCTGTTTTCTCTACCATTGGTAATGGGTTACCAACCTTAACATGGGGTTTTAATAACACATTTAACTATAAAAATTTGAGCTTGAACGTCTTCATAAACGCAGCGCATAATTTTGATGTTTATAATCAAGTTGCAGCGGCTATTAATGGAGGTGCTGGTGATTTTAGAGATGACCTTTCTCCCTTAAGTGTAAATAAATGGACTCCGCAAAATGAAACAGAATTACCACGTAGAGGATCACTAAATGTTTTGAATTCTTCACGATATGTCGAAGATGGCAGTTTTGTTCGATTAAGTAATTTAAAACTAGGCTACACATTTGATGATGTGATAAAAAATGTTGAAAGCTTACAAATTTATGTAAGCGGTCAAAACTTGGTATTACTTACAGATTACAGTGGTTATGACCCAGAGGTTTCATCTACACCGGTTAATCAAGATTTGAATAATACAGATGCTGGTGCTGGTATTGACATAGGTGCGTATCCAAATCCAAGAACATTTACATTAGGTCTTAAACTTCAGTTTTAAAAAAAAAGAATATGAAAAATTATAATAACAAAAAAAGTATAGTGAAAAAGCTGGGTTATGCTGGTTTGTTCTTAGCTATTTCTGCAACCGTTTTACAAGGTTGTGCAAATTTAGATCCAGACCCAATAGAGTTTAATTTGCCACCAGAATCTTTTGCAAGTTTAACTGATTTCGATAAAGGTATTACTGGTATTTACAGTACGTTGTTGAGTGCAGCACAATGGACAACTTTTTATGCTGCTTCTTGGGCTGGTGATGATATTACTACCCATTTTGCAAGTAATAAAGCAGATTTTAGACAGTTTGATCAACGTGTGGTACAGTCTACAAACGGACGTTTATTAAACAATTGGAATGCAATCTATAATATAGTGAATACTGCAAATTCTCTTTTAGAGAGATCGCAGGGCATGGAGAATTTAGATGTTGATCAAGATCGTTTAAATATTTTAATCGGTGAAGTTTACTTTTTAAGAGGTATGGCTCTTTTTCATGCAACACGTGTTCATGGTAAAATTCCTATACCGCTGACAGCTATACCAGATCCTAATATTGGTTTATCTGAGCAGACAGATGTTTATCTTCAAATAGAATCTGATTTTATGGAAGCTGAATTGAGATTGCCAGATGTTTACCCAGGGCAGGAAGCTGGAGCTCCTAGACCTAATAAGGGATCTGCAAAATCATTATTGGCTAGACTGTATTTAGATTGGGCAGGATTTCCTGTAAAAGATGCTAGTAAATATACTAGTGCGGCAACAAAAGCTAAAGAGGTTATTGATAATGCAGCACTTTATCAATTTGAGCTATCAGATAATTTAGAAGATTTATGGAGGGTTGCTAACCGATTTAATAACGAAAGTGTATTTACTATTTCATATTGTGGGTCATGTGGTTTCAGCACGGCAAATTTAAAAGATGGAATATTAGGTCTTCCTAGTGATTTTGGAGGTTGGCAAGAGACTTTTGCCGAAATTAAATATTTTGAAGATTTCCCTGAAGGAGCACGTAAAGAAGCTACTTATAGAACTGATTTGGATTACACCACTTTTAGTGATCAAAAAAGTCCGATTTTCAAAAAAATTGCAGGACCTGTAGATGACTTACCTGCAGCTGCATTCATTACAGATAGAAATGATTTTTACATGCGTTACGCTGAGGTATTATTAATATATGCCGAAGCTTCTGGTAGATCAGGTGCATCAAGCTCAGATGCTTGGGAGGCTTTAAATATGATTAGAAGAAGAGCTGAAGGTTTGCCATATGCAACTGCAGATGCAAGCATAGATGTAACTAGTGGCGATTTAGCAGATTTGGCTTTTACCGAAAGAAAATGGGAGTTCGCTGGTGAATACCTTAGATGGTTTGATCTTGTTAGAATGGAAAAAGTAGAAGAAGCATTAATAGCGAGAGATTCGCCAGGTACTATTCAAGAACATAATGAAATACAAGGTAGCCTAGGTACCAATAATTATTTTTCACCTGTACCACAGGCAATAATTGATTTAAACTCAAACTTGGGTAATTAAAATTGTTGAGTTAGTTTTAGTTTAATAACGGTGAACGAATTAAAGTTCACCGTTATTTTTTATACCCACTGCATTCTTTCCAAAATAGGAATAGTTATTATATACACGTATTTTAAAGACTTTATTAAAAGCTATGCAAGTCAAATACTTAAAGATGAATAATTCATTTATAAAACCTTGTTTTTATGTGTTAGCATTTTTTTCTTTTTCATGTAATTCGGTTTCAGACGATAAAAAGGAAACAGTTACCACTTCTTCACCTAAATTATTTACAGAAATTAATTCTTCCAGTTCTGGAGTTTATTTCAATAATACACTTACAGAAACTGTAGATTCTAATTATTATCAATATATGTATACTTATATCGGGGCCGGGGTAGCTGCCGGTGATATAAACAATGACGGTTTAGTTGATCTTTACTTTACGGCAAATTCAGCACCAGACAAGCTGTATCTTAATTTAGGAAATTTAAAATTTAAAGATATTACAGAAGAAGCCGGTATATTAAATATCCCAGGTTTTAATACAGGTGTAACCATGGCAGATATTAATGGCGATGGTTTATTAGATATTTATGTATCTCGTGGTGGTTGGTTAGATCAAAATGGTCAATTCGATAATTTGGTGTACCTAAACAATGGAGATTTAACATTTCAAGAAAAAGCTAAAGAAATTGGTCTGGCAGATGGTAATAGAACAATACAAGCGACATTCTTTGATTTTGATAGGGATAATGATTTAGATGTGTATGTCTTAAATACACCAGACATAACAAGTAGAACCAAAATAGTAGATTTAAGTAAAGTGCATAGCAATCCAAAAACTATGGAGCTTAAAGGTAGTGATCGGCTTTACGAAAATGATGGTACTGGTCATTTTACAGATATTTCATTAAAAGCAGGATTATATTATGATATTGGTTTTGGCTTAAACCCACAAGTAGGTGATCTAAACAATGATGGTTGGCTAGATATCTATGTTTGTAATGATTTTAATTATCCTGATTTAGCATATGTTAATAATGGAGATGGTACATTTCAAGAATTAAGTAAAAGCATGTTCAAACACATGTCATTCAATAGTATGGGCAGTGATTTGGCTGACATGAATAACGATGGTCAACTTGATTTAATGACTCTTGACATGAGCCCCGAAGATTATAAAAGGGCTAAATTAAACATGGGTATGATGCCAATTAGTCAATTTGAAATGATGGTAGATCAAGGGTACCATCATCAGTATGTTCATAATATGCTGCAAATGAATAATGGTAACGGTTCTTTTAGTGAAATATCTAAAATGGCTGGTGTTGCAGATACAGACTGGTCTTGGGCAGTTTTGGCAGCCGATTTTAATTTAGATGGTCTTAATGATATTTTTATAACTAATGGTATTTACAGAGATGTAATGAATCGTGATATTATAGAGTCTACAATGGACATACTTCGTTCAAGAGGGAGAAAGCCTACCGACGAAGATTTTTTAGAATTCACCAAAATGTTACCACAACAAAAATTAAAAAACTATTTATTTCAAAATAGTGGGAATAATACTTTTTTGAATGCTTCTGATAAATGGGCAACTATGACCCCATCACTTTCTAATGGAGCAACTTATGCCGATTTGGACAATGACGGGGACCTTGAAATTATTGTAAATAATATCAATCAAGAAGCTACAATTTTAAAAAATAATACGATAGAACAAAATCAAGGCAGTTTCTTAAAAATAGATTTACAGGGTGTCGATAAAAACAAATATGGCGTAGGGGCGAAAGTCACTTTAATTTTTGATGATAAATCAATACAAACCAAAGAATTAACAAATACTAGAGGCTTTTTATCTTCGGTTTCGAATACACTACATTTTGGACTGCCAAAAAACAAAAAACCTAGCAAAATAATAGTTCAATGGTCAGATAATAGTACTAAAGAGTACACAACATTTAAAATTAATCAAACAAATAAAATAGATTATATAGAAGGTGTCTCTGCTAAAATAAGCATAGAAGTAAAGAAACCCATATTTGAAAAGCAACCTTATGTTTTTGAACATAAAGAAGAGTATTTCAATGATTTTGATTTACAGCTTTTACTACCACATAAAATATCTCAGTCAGGACCAGGTTTGGCTGTAGGCGATATTAATGGAGATGGAAATGAAGAAGTGTATATTGGAGGAGGAAAAAACCAAGCAGGTCAGTTAATTGCTATTGGTGAAACTAAAGAAAGCCTCTTATCAATTAAAACTTTTGAGTCAGATAAAAATTATGAAGATCAAGGTGCTTGTTTTTTTGATGCCGATGGTGATGGTGATTTAGACTTATATGTAGTTAGCGGTAGTTATGAAAATTATAGAAACACTAGGTATGCACAAGATCGATTATACTTAAATAATGGCAAAGGTGATTTTACAAGGTCACTTACATCATTACCGGAAATTGCGTCAACTGGTTCTGTGGTTGTTTCTGGTGATATTGATTTAGATGGAGATTTAGATTTATTCATAGGTGGCAGAGTAATACCAGGGCAATACCCCTTTACACCATCAAGTTATATTTTACAAAATAATGAAGGCAAATTTACTCGTGTAGAACATAAATTAGCTCCTGAATTGGAAAAAATAGGTATGGTAACCGATGCCCAATGGGTAGATATCAATAATGACCAGTTGTTAGATCTGGTAGTTACCGGAGAGTGGATGGGTATTGAGATATTCATTAATGAATCGGGTACGTTTAAAAAGAGCGATGCATATAAAACCTTGTCTAAATCTATAGGGTGGTGGAATAAAATTGAAGTTCAAGATATTGATAATGATGGGGATTTAGATATCATAGCGGGTAACGTAGGTTTAAATCATAAACTAAAAGCAAGTTATGAAGACCCATTATCGATTTTTGCTAATGACTATGATCGCAATGGTTCTGTTGATATTGTTCTTGCCAAAGTAATTGAAGGCAAAAATGTACCGGTTAGAGGAAAAGTAGATTTAGCTAAACAAATGCCCTATTTGGTAAACCGTATAGATACACATGAACAATTTGCAAAACTAGATTTAGATGCTATTCTTGGAGGAGAAGTAGGTGAGCCTTTATATGCAGCAACAGAATTTAGGTCTGGAATATTTATTAATGAGGCAAATAATAAATTTACATTTCAACCTTTTGAAAATAAAGTACAACAGGCTCCTGTAAATAGTATTCTCTATCAAGATTTTGATGGTGATGGTATACAAGATTTACTTCTTGCAGGAAACAATTACCAAACAGAAGTTGAAACTACCCGTGGTGATGCAGGTATTGGCTCCTTTCTAAAAGGTGATGAAAAAGGTGCTTTCAGAGTGATTTCACATTTAGAATCAGGCTTTTTCGCTGATAAAGACGTAAGAAATATGGGGTTTTTAAAATCGAAGAAAAAAGCTACCGTAGTAGTAGCTAATAATAATGGTGAGCATGATTTTTTTACGCTACTATCTAAAAGTAACTAGAGACTTTTTATAAATATTTAAAATAATTAATACTCCACACGAACCGAAGAGCTCTGTATAACTGAGATTTTATGTAAGCAAAAATAAGGGTTGATTCTTTATTTTTAAAAATGATAGCTAAGCTTAATTAAGCCAGAAGAAATATTAGCTTGCTAATTGAGAACTAGTCTTGTAGTATGTTTGAGAAAAATTAAGTCCCATCCAATGAATACATTTGATGAGACTTAATTTTGAAATCAATTTTAACTAGTTTTGAACGGGTTTAAAAATTCTGATCCAATCAATAGTAAAGTCATTATCGGGAATTGATAATTCGGCATCGGTAGGTATTACAGCCTTACCATTTATAGTTCGCCACCCTTGTTCTTCAACACTGAATATAATGTCCATTTCTTTAGATAAGCCAGTTCTGGTGTCATTAGTAGTATCACCTGGGTTAATTGAATTAGTGAGATATAAAGGGTCTATCTCATCCTTTCCTTCCCTTTTGGTTACTTGTACTCCATCAATGTAGTAGTATAAATTAAATGGATCTTTCCAGTAAACACCATATCTATGAAAAGAGTCTTTCCAAAGTATATTACCGGCACCGTCATTTCGAGTTATCCATGTTGGGTTGGGTGCGGGGTTACCATTACCGTTAACTAGCTCGCTAGGTTGCCAATCTTGAAAAGGATCTCTAATAAAAACATGATGACTAACATGCATTCTTTCTCCATACCATGAAATATCATCATTAGCGCTACCTGAAAAAACAGCTCCGTAGCCTTCCATAAAATCTATTTCTTGAGTATCGTCTGGACTTAATAACCAAGCGCCATTTGCCAATACCGAATTCATTATTTTAATATTAGCTTCTATATATACTGGGTATTGAACAGTTTGGTTAGAATGAATAATCCCTGCATTGACCCTGTCTGTTTCAAAACGTGATGCAGTTAATTTCAACGTGCCATTTTCTACAGATGAATGATCCCTTGACCAAGTTGTAGAACCTGGTCCCGACCAAGCATTATGATACCAATCGTCCCATTTGTCTAAAAAAATAGCGCCTTTATTAGAGGGCTGAGCTTCATATTCAAAATCATCAGAAATGCTTTCTTGAAACTCCCATTTCATATCAAATCCGGCATCTGCAGGTACGGGTATAGAAATCCAAGTTTCTGTTACCACTTCTTCTTCAACTTCCTCTTCTTTATCAACTACTACTTCTTCCTTTACATCTTTTTGTTCTGTGGTAGTTTTACCTGAGCTAGATTTTGAACAGCCAGTAATCACAAAACTCGCAATAACTAATAACAATACTATTTTTTTCATTTGTAGAATTTTTACACTTTATTTAAAGATAAAAAGATGTTATTTTTTTCTTTGATATTCAACTGTACTAAAACTCAACAAATCATAGAAATAACAATTTAAAATTACGAGATGTATCCGTTTTAATGTGGATAGGGATTCCTCCCTTCTTTTTACTGCTCGTTGTAGTTCATTGTCTCTGATATAAAATCTGATTTAATTATAAGAGTAGTACTTGTTGGTTTAACGTTTTACATACTAACAACCTTTATTTTTAAGGTCGATATTCATTTCGTTCATATTTGGGGAATAGAATTTGAATTGAACCTAATGGTAATGTTTTTGGTTTCTTACTTCTATCCAAACCATAAAGCAACCATTAAAGAGGGTGATGATTATGTAGAAATGAAGTAATGGAAGTATACTAAGCCAATGGCAATAATATTGTGTATAATTACAGTTGTAATATATGTGCTGCTCGGTACTAATTAAAACTGTTATCTATGGTAAGAAATGCAATTAAAGTGTTGGTTATTTTAATTTCTTTTACCGCTAGTTCTTGTAAAGATGTACCAAATAAATCTACTGGTATTGATGAAATTTCTGTAGACTCCCTTTTGAATATTCGCTTTCAAAAGTATTTGGATTATGATGTAGATTCACTAGCGTTTCCGAGAAGTTATAATTCTACAACAAAAAAAATATTTAAAGTTGCTTCTAAAGATTGGACAAGCGGATTCTACCCTGGTAATCTTTGGCAATTGTATAATTTAACAGGTGATGAAGCATTTAAAACAAAAGCAATAGAATGGACCACCTTTATGGAAAAAGAAAAAACCAATGGAGGTACGCATGATATGGGTTTTAAAATGTATTGCAGTTTTGGTGAAGGGTATGAGGTTACCGGTAATGAAAAGTATAAAGAAGTAATTATAGAAAGCGCTACTACACTAGCTACACGATTTAATGAGAAAGTTGGTAGTCTAAGGTCGTGGGATTTTAATAGCGATATTTGGGAGTTTCCCGTTATTATTGATAACATGATGAATCTAGAGCTTTTGTTTGAGGCTACTAGGATATCAGGTGATAGTACATTTCATAAAATTGCAATAAAACATGCAAATACGACCTTAAAGAATCATTTTAGGGAAGACAATAGTAGTGTGCATGTTGTTGTGTATGATTCTATTTCTGGCACGGTAAAAGACAAAGTTACCCATCAAGGTTTTAATGATGATTCTGCTTGGGCTAGGGGACAGGCATGGGGTATATATGGTTTTACTATGTGCTATAGGTATACTAAGAACCCTCTTTTTTTAGAACAAGCAGTAAAATCGGCTGCTTTTTATTTAAATAATTGTAATCTACCGGATGACGGAATCCCTTATTGGGATTTTAATGACCCGGAAATACCTAATGTGGTTAAAGATGTTTCTGCAGCTACAATAACTGCGTCTGCCTTGGTAGAATTATCTTCATACACCAATGACAATAGCTATGAAGATTATGCAGATAAAGTATTCAAAACTTTAAAAAGTGAAGAGTATATACTATCCTCGGAAATAGAAGCTCCTTTTATCTTGAATCATAGTACAGGAAATTGGCCTAAAAAAGATGAAATGGATGTACCTATTGTGTACGGAGATTATTACTTCTTGGAATTGATGCTTAGAAATAAAAAAATATAATGCTAAACGCCATTATTGAGTATAAAAAAACCCCATATAATATGGGGTTTTTTGTGACCTCGACAGGATTCAAACCTATTGTTTAAAATGCCTGAATGCAGAGGGTTCTGCAAAATTTTATTTTTACTGTTGTCGATTTGTTATCGACAATCATTATTAAAAAGTTAAATGACTAATGTCATACATTCAAGATAAAGAATCTAAAATAGAAATTTGTAGTTCTTGACTGTGTTAATCTTCATTTTTAATTCTCACTTACATTTTATGATTCCAAAGTTTCTAGCATCACATCTAAAAAATGAGTAGAAGTAGAGATTGTCATGAATTAATTAATTCCATACCTAATTCATGTTTACTAATATTGCCTTGAGACCAATTGTGTAAATTTTCAAATGTTATGTCGGCAATATTTTTTAAAGCTTCTTTGGTAATAAAAGCTTGGTGGGGTGTTAGCAACACATTGGGGTAGGTTAACAATTTCCATAAACGTTTATCCTTAATACCATTTTTAGAATGGTCATTAAAGAAAACACCTTGTTCTTTTTCATAAACATCAGTTGCATATCCTGCGATAAGTTTTGCTTCTAAAGCTTCAATTATAGCATTGGTGTCTACAAGTTCACCTCTTGCGGTATTTACTAGTATTACATCATTCTTCATTTGTATAAGTCTTTCCTTGTTAATGAAATGATAGTTTTCATAATTCATTGGTATGTGAAGAGTAATAATATCAGAATCATTATATAGAACATCTAAATGGGTATAAGTTACATTACAAAGCTCTATTAGGTCGTGGTCAGGGACAAGGTCGTATGCAAGAATTTTGCATCCAAAACCATTCATGATTTTTGCCATAATACTGCCAATTCTTCCAGTACCAATGATACCCACAGTTTTACCATGTAAATTATATCCCATTAAAGCATTTTGAGAGAAATTATAATTATGGACCTGATTATCTGCCAAAACTATTTTTCTATTTAGTGCCAATAAAATGGCGGTAGCATGTTCGGCAATAGCATGGGGAGAATAGTCTGCTGCATTGGCAACATAAAATCCTAAACGCTTTGCAGTTTTTAGATTGAGGTTGTTGTGTCCACTTGAGCGTAAAGTAATATAGCGTACACCAATACTCCATAATTTTTCAAGTACTATGGCTGATGCATCGTCTCCTGAAAAAATTGAAATTGCTTTATAGCCAATGGCATTTAATGCTGTTTCACTGTTTAATGCATTTTTTGTATAGGTAACCTCAAAACGATTGTTATTAGCTTTTTTTAGAAAAGGAATTTCAAATTCTTTTGCACTATATACCAGTAGTTTCATATTTCTTTTAAATTTAATTATGAGCTGATTTCTTCTTGATAGTAGAAATAGTTTGTATTAAAGGCCTCATTTATAAATTGATTGTTTAATGAAGTACTAGTATTTTCAAAACTACACTTCATTTAAAAAAGTTTGAGCTATTCATTGTTGTTTGACGGTTTTGTTGTTTTCATTATCGATGTTAATTTTGCCAAACCTCTTTCTTTTACTGTTCTATAATCCAACAGATATTTGTTCATACTCTTAAATAATTCTTTATGGGTTTTCTTATAGCCATGTTCCATTTCTAACTGATTTACGCCGTCAACCAGAATTTTTAATTGGTTCATATGTTTTTTTACCTGTGAGATTTTGCTATGCAACATAATCTCGTTTTCATTAATTGAATTTTTAAAATCTTCTAATTGAGCTAGTTGATTTTTACTGATTCTTTTTGTTGAAAAAGATTGAATTAGGTTGAGCAGAAACTGTTGCTCATCTTTAATGAATAAAAGTTCGGACAACCATTTTTTAGAGTGTTCGTTTAGTTCATCTGCACTATACCATTCTGTATAATTATATTTTATTTTCTCGGATTTCATCCTAAATCTTTTATTAATATAATATCTAAGTTATGATAACCAATATTTGATGTAAATGATTTAAATCAGGTAACAGACGTATTTTGTTTCTACTATTTTTAGGTGATAAGAATGGTACCGGTATAATTGAAAATTTCACATTTTAGAATTTGAAATTTTTTGAAACAATCGCTCATATTAGATTTGAGTTGATTATGGGCTTGATAATAATATTGATTGTTATTGTTTTCAGGAACATCAAACATTTCGCCTAAAGAATTCTCATGAACAGATATAGAATTGCGAATAGTTTTTATATTATATTTCAGTTCTTCTATTTTTGTTTTATAACCTTCTAAACGCTCAAAAAGATTTGGAGTATTAGATTTAAAAGCAGAACTGTTCAGCAAACGTTCTAAAAAAAGAATTTCATCATCTATTACCTGAAATTGAATTTTCCACTGCTGAATTTTCCAATGCAGCTCTTTTAATTTTTCGTTTTGCTTTGATGTAATCTGTTGTTTTGCCATTGCATACCTTTGTGTTTTTACAAACTACAACCCTATAAATTCGCGTACAATGATATAAATCAGATGCAGTACAATAATAGTTTAATGACCTAGTTATTTAAATGAATTCTATTGTTTCATGGAACAAAGTTGATTGACATCATCTAATATTCTTTCTTTTCTTGAAGTAGAAATACCAAGGTGGTCTAAAAAGAATTTGTCTTTCCAAAGCTGTCTGTATAAAACTATATCTCTACTTAGTAAAAACTGCTTTTCTCTATTAGTTAATAATGTCGACGCGGTTACGGGATATAAACCCAATTTGTCTATTCTATCTTTTAGACCATTTTTATGCGGATAATCCCAACTTAATAAATATAGTTCTGCACATTTTCCATATTTAATGGCATGTTCGGTAAAACGTGTGTTATTTACAACCCACCCTTTATTTAACTTGTTATTTTTAGATTGTTTTTTATTCCATAGCGTATGAACGTCTTTAAACCTTGAGTGTATATACAGTGGTGTTTCTACAGTACAATTTAAACCTTCTTCGCCATGAAACTTACATTCAATAATTGTTGTTTCTCCGTTTTTTTCTGCAACCACATCTATTTCATGTGTTACGCAAACACCCTCCATAATTACGTTGCATTTAGTAGAATAATCAGAATATCTTAATAATGAACTAATAAAACGCCCAAAAGGAAAACCGGTTAGACCAAGTTCATATATGGCCTTTTTTAATTTGTATCTTGATGCAAATACTGATTTTTTATTTTTTAATAATGCAAATGCCCTATTGTAGATTTCATTAGTAGTTATACCATCATAAATTTCTCCACCAACCTTACCTACAATTTCTTCAATCATTACATAATCCGCACCACTATGTTTTAAGGAATTTCGGAGTTTGTTAAAAGAGAATTTCACTTGTATTCCTGAAGATTTTATGATGTCAATTTCTACTTTATTTTCCATTTTTTTAATTTAATCTACTTCTTAAGTAAAAAGTACTCACCGCCTAAGCCTTAGTATGGTTTGGTTCATGCTATCTTTCTTTTTCTGATATGTAGGTTTTTAGCATTATGAGCTTTATTTTTTATTCCTATTGAATTTCTAAATAGCTTTAGTGCAATGCCAAAATAGGTATGGTAGCCTTATATCCAATTTCTTTGACTAATGGCTTAGAAAATATATTATTAAAGAAAATGTGCTTTTTATTTATAAAGGCGATCATATCGCTATTTCTACTTTCTACAAATGTTGTAATACCATCTGCTACATTTTTTTTGGATAGCGTATGAAAACTATAATTTACTTCACTTAAAATTGCTTCAAGTAATCTCTGATTATTTATTTGTTTTTCATTCAATTCAGAATTTTTAGCGATATATAAAATTCTAATGTTTACGTTGTGTATTTTAGAGATTTCAATTAAGTATTTTAATTCTTTGCGTTTGAATGCTGTCGTATAATCTGTTGGAAATACGATTTCTTTTAGTGAGGAAAAACGAATAGTTTCAGGAATAGCCAAAACGGGGCATTCCCTTATTTTTTCCATAGTTTGTACAGTATTGGTTCCAAAAATGACACCGGTAGCACCAGTAGTACCTTGAGTACCCATGACCACCAAATCAATATCTTTTTCTGCGATTGTTTGCCTTATGGCTTCTGATAAAAAGTTATAAGTAGAAATAGTGTGATACGTATGTTTAGAATTGTCATGGTGTAATTCTAAAATATCTAACAGTTTAATAAATTCTTCTTCTGAATTTTTCTTTGCAGCTTCATATTCACCACTACCAGGTTCAGGAATAAATAGACTATCGGTGTTGTAACTATATAACCTGAAAACGTTTAAAAAGTAAAATTCACATTTAATTTCTTTATAAAGATTAAGCGCATACCTAATTGCATTTAGCGCATTTTTAGAAAAATCGGTAGGTATTAAAATTCTCTTGTCCATTGCTTATTTTTTAAGGATTTTTAATAAATATTTTTTTATAAATGGTTTTATTATGATTCTAATCAGTCTTGCGATGGTAGAATTAAAAAAGGAGTTTTAGCATACATACTAACATCTTTTATAACTGGTTCATGAGTTAGTTTTTCGAAAATATTATGAGAGCGGTTAACCATTGCGTATAGGTCTATGTTTAATTTTTCTATAAATTCATGAATAACTTTTGCCTTATCGTCAAATAATTGCCTCCAATAAAAAGTATGGTCAATATCTTTCAAACAGATATCTAATAATTTTCTGTTAGACTCTTGTTGAGTATTTAAAATTTCTTCTTCTGTAATATGCAATACCCTAATCTGTGCACTTGTAATTGAGGCTATAGATAACAATGGTTCTATCGTATTTTTTGTACAACCTTTTTTGAAATCTGTAATGAAAGCAATTTCATTCGGTTCTTTGTATTCCATTTCCCCTGGAATGGCAAGTATGGGGCATTTATTAATTTTGTTGGCAACCTGAATAGTATTGCTGCCAAAGAAAACATCAGCAGATTCATTAAGACCCTTATTGCCCATTACAATCAGATCAATATGGTTTGTATCAAGGGTTTTTAAAATGATTTTTGTTAAAATTCCTTTTTTTGATAGGGTATGAAACTGATGTTGCGGGTTTTCATTGGCCAAAACAATTTTATGCATTGTGCTGGTTAAATTCTCTTCAGATGCTATTTGTAATTTTTTTAAAAGCTTTTTGCCAACCAGTAATTTTGTTTTTTTTCGTTGTAAAGGTGTCATTTCGTTAAACACATTTAGTAGATAGAAAGTACATGGCTCTGAAGCCAATAGTTTGGTAGCATAGAAAAGTGCACAATATGAGTTGTTTGAAAAATCTGTGGCAACCAGTATATTCTTCATAATTTTAATTTTGTGGGAGTACCATAAAGGGAACATTAATATGTAATCCTATTTTTTTTATTATCGGTTCAATAAATAATCGCTCTAAAAATGTGTGTTTATTCTTGACCATTACAAGCAGGTTTATTTTATACTTAATCTGAAATTCATTAATTGCCTCTATAATACCATTGTCTGGTAATTCATGTGACAATGCATATTTTCCTAATATTTTTTCAAGCACTACTTTGTTCTTTTGCTGAATTTCAGTGAGGTCATAGCCTGTTCGTACATGCATTACATTTATTCTTGATTTGTGTTGGGTGGCTATTGCCAACAAACTTTTCATATTTTCTTTTTTATATTCAATTTCATAATCAGTAGGAAACAATATTTCTAAAGGAGCTTCATATTCAAAATTTGGCGGAACGGCAATTACGGGGCAATTTGCTTTTCTTATTACGTGAACCGTATGTGTGCCAAATAAAATATCATTGGCACCGGTAACGCCTTTTGTTCCCATTATTATAACATCAATATTTTCTGCGGTCACAGTTTCTAAAACTTCACTTATTAGTGTGTTAAAAGCAGAATGAACAATAAAAGTATGGTTAGGGTTTTGATATTGATGTTCTAGTAAATCTTTTAATTTCTCTAATTGTGTCATGCTATTTTCTTGAAAAACATCACCTAAACCAATTTGACCCGGACTGCCAATAATGTATTCTGTTTGATAAATAGGGGGAGTGTAGGTATGGAGTAAATAGAAGGTTGCTTTTATATTCTTATAGATATTTAACGCGTAACGAATTGCTTCAATTGAATTTTGGGAAAAATCAGTTGGTAAAAGAATTCGTGACATGTCTATACAATTTATGATTAGACATAAAATTAGAGTAGAGGTATTTCTTTGACCATGATCTTGGTCAGTTCAATTAAATTTGTATTTAATTATTTAATTAAAAAGATTAAATATCCTTAAAATCATAGAACTTATTTCATTGGTAATGTAAACATTTTGAGTATAATTTGCTATATAGGGTTTGTTTATGACAATTGAACTATATGAACATATTTGCATAATTAAAAATAGATTTTCAACAGAGTGAAAAGTGATTTTTAGGTGGATATTCTACTCATGAATTACCAAAAACGGAACAGTAGTATGGTAACTGATTTTTTCAACTTTTGGTCTAATAAGAATACGTTGTATAAAATTTAAGTTTTTTGCGACCATTACAATCATATCCAAATTGCAGCTTTCAACAAAATGCTGAACGGCAATGTCTAATTTTTTTTCTTTTAGAATATGAAATGAATAGGCAATATTTTTAAAATATTCTTTTAAAAATTCTCGATTTTTTAATTGGTCTAAACTTAGTCCGTTACCTTTTGATGCGACGTATAAAAACCGAATGGCAGAATGATGAAGTAAGATAATATCTTTAATTTTTTTCATAATTTCGGCATCATAGCCCAAAAGAAAATCTGTAGGGAAACCTATTTCCTTTGGGTAGTGATATTTTGTTTTTTCTGGTATTGCCAGCACGGCACATGGCACTTTTGTAATTACATTACCTGTATTGCTCCCAATAGAAATGGCTTTTGTACCAGAAGCTCCTTTTGTACCCATTATAATAAGTTCAATTTTGTTATTCAATACTTCTTTCTTTATAGAATCGGTAAAAAAGCCATAAACAGCTTTTGTTTGAAATGTATGCTTATTATTTGAGGGTAATTTTTGAATCTTTTCAAGTAATGATTTTAGCTTTTTTCTACTTTGGGTTAAAATACTCTCTTCAAGTATTTCTGGAGGTATGAACATGGTGGGTTCATTACCTGAATAGGGTTTAATAGCATTTACATGAATCAAGTAAAATGTACACTTAACTTTATTAAATAACGATACTCCATAAATAAGGGCATTCCATGCATTTTCAGAGAAATCTGTTGGTATTAGTATGTTTTTCATAGAGTGCAGTTATTTATATCTGGTTGTAATTGAATCATTTATTTTATTATCAATATTATGCATGAGTCAAATGGTCTAATTCTAACCATGCTAGAGCTGCTGGTCCTAAAACAGCTTCGGCACTGGTTGCATTCGATAATAGTACCTCTATTTTACCTTTATATGCATTAAATAAACGTTTCTGCATATGTCTTTTTATCGGCTTTAGAAGAATATCTCCAGCTTTGCTCAACCCTCCAGACAGTATAAAAGCCTCTGGGTCTAAATGGGCAACGGTATCGGCCATTTTGCTTCCTAGAATTTCACCCGTTTTTTCAAAAGCTGTCAATGCAATTACATCTCCCTTTAGTGCAGCATCAGAAATATCGGTTCCCGTCATTTCCTCAAAATTTATTTTTCTTAAAGGTGAATCTTCACACCTATCTGCCATTAATTCAAAAACGGTTCTTTTAATACCGGTTACCGATGCATACGTTTCTAAACAACCTTGTAATCCACAATTACACATCCTTCCGGCAGGGTCAACATTTACGTGGCCTATTTCACCTGCAGTACCATGTTCTCCAATCAATAGTTTACCGTCTACTATAATTCCGCTTCCAAGACCAGTACCTAATGTTAGCGCTACAAAATTTTTCATTCCTTTTGCAGTTCCATAAAGCATTTCTCCAAGAGCCGCTGCATTTGCATCATTAGCTAATGAAACTGGTAGATCGAATGTTTGCTCAATAATTTTTTTTATAGGTGTAATACCACCCCATTTTAAGTTTGGTGGATTTTCGATTTGCCCCGTGTATGAATTGGCATTTGGGGCCCCAACACCTATAGAAAGTATGTGTATAACATCTATCCATTTAATTATCAATGTTTCTACTTCTAATTTTAATTTGTCCATAAAATTTGAAAACTGATGTTGAGCATCGGTCTTAAATACAATTTTATCCAGAACCTTACCTTCTCTATTTACAAGACCTACCTTTGTTAGTGTTCCACCTATATCAATGCTCAATACTACCTCTTTTGACATTTTATTATGATTTTATGATTCTTTTCTATCGCTATATTCAGTGAGACCCATTAGTTTTTACATGTTTATATTTTAAAAGTTATACCGTTACAGAATTTCTTTCTTTATCTATTTTTTTAACGGGCACTTGCTGACTTTCGGGTATTGTCATAAAAGGAATTGCAATATGTAACCCTATTGCGTCTACATTTGATTTTTCTCTAAGCCTTTCCAAAAAAGAATGTTTTCTATTCATCATTACCAATAGATCAGGTTTGTTTTCTTCAATATATTCATGAATTGCTTGTGGCATTAATTTTCCTCTTTCCTCGACAAAACTTGGCTCAAGCTTTTTAAAATGATCTGCAAGAACTTTTATATTCATCTTCTGTTCATCGTTCAAATCATACTCTTCTTTAATATGTAATATGGTTAATTGAGCTTTAAGCGTATTTGCAAGGGTATATAAGATGTGTAAATTTTTCTTTTGATATGATTGTCTATAATCTGTTGGAAAAACAATACATTTAATTTTTTTAAACTCATATCCAGAAGGAACTGCCAACACAGGAATTGTAGATTTTCTAATAATATGTATGGTATTTGTCCCCAGAAAAATTTCTTTTGCACCGGTTGCGCCTTGTGTACCCATAACTATAAAATCAAATTTTTTAGTCTCGGTAAGTTCTTTAACCTCGTTGGTAAGAGTATTAAAGGTAGATCTGATCTTAAAAATATGTTTAGCGTTTTTATATTTAAGTTTTATATCTACTAGTGTCTTATCTAAGCCTGCTTGAGCAATGTCTACACCCTTATCTGGGACAGCGCTAAAAGTTGGCCCTCCAATTATATAATCTATTCGGTAGAAAATAGGGGTATAGGTATGAAGTATATGAAATTCGCATTTCTCATTTTTAAAAAATTCTAGGGCATAGCAAATTGCGTTCCACGCGTTATTGGAGAAGTCGGTAGGCAAGAGAATCTTTTTCATAAGTGTGTATTTAAATTTTATCTTGGTAGGTTCTGCATGACCAAGAATGGAATTTTAGGGTTTAATCCAATATCTTCTACTGTTGATTTATAGAGCATATCTTCAAGAAATGAGTGTCTTGCATTGACCATTACCAATAAATTAATGTCATTTTTTAGAATGAATTCCATAATGGCCTCTCCTTTGTTTTTAACGGGCGAACGCTCATGAAATATAAAGGCATCGGGTAAAGATTCTTGTAAAAACAACTTGTTGTCAGCTTGTCTATGACTTAGGTCTTCAAAATCTGAAATATAAAGACAATGTACTTTCGATTTAAATTCTGCAGCTAACGTATTTAAGAGTTTAAGCTCTCTTCGTTTATATGGAAGCATATAATCTGTAGGAAATAGAATTCTTTTAGGTTGTTGATATTCATAGTTTTCTGGAATGGCCAGAACAGGACATGAAACGTACTTAAATACTTGTACGGTATTGCTGCCAAATGTTATTTTTTTATTTGCGGTTTTACCCTGGGTACCCATAATAGTTATATCAACATTAATTTCGTTGACAGCATTATTTATGGCATCTACTAATGCTTCAAAAGATGATATAAATTCAAAATGGTGTTTTGGGTTGTGGTAAGTATTGGTGAGATCCGTTACTAATTTTTTCAATGTTTCATGTACATAAGTACGGGTTATATTTTTTTGCTCTTCTATTGAATTACCTCCGTTGTTTTTAAATGGACCGTAGACCTCGTCTGCATATGCATGTAAAAAATAGAAGTTGGTACGCTCACATTTGTACAGTTCAAGTGCATATTTTATGGCATGCATTGCATTAACAGAAAAATCGGTCGGAATTAAAACTGTGGTCATAATTTTTTTAATTATTATTTAAAAATATTTCTCTCGTAACTTCATTGCAATGACATAGGTCATTAGAAATATGTAAGAAAATATGGAATGTTTCACCCTTGAAGCGAAAGAAGAGGAATGCTTGTTTTAAAACTTACTTCTTCTACGGTGGTATCGAGAAATATTTTTTGTAATAAATTATAATCTTTTGAAATCATTATGATCAAATCTGCATTTATGCTTTTTGAAAATGATTGAATTCCATGTTCTATCTTTTTAGACACTACCCTGTGAAAGCTGACATTATTCGGTATTTTTAAAGAGAGACGCTTTGCAAATTGTTTTTGAAGTACTTCAATTTCCTCTAAAAGTGGAATTTTCGATTTGGTAACATATAATAAATTGATATGTGTACTCTTAGAAGTTATATAGTTTGAAATTTTAAATAAGGTGGTATCGTCATAGGTAATTTCAAAATCAATTGGTAATACTACTTGTTCAAAGTCTTTGAACTTTGTATTTTCTGGAACTACTAGTGCATCACATTCTACATTTGTAATTACATCGCCAGAACGGCTACCAATGAAAAACTCTTTAATTTCAGAAGCGCCTTTAGTACCCATTATTATGAGCTCTATTTTCTTTTCTTCAATATGTCGTTGAACCGAAGATAAAAAATAGCCTTGTTCGCAAATTGATGTAAAATGATGATGTTCTTTTTTTGAGGAAACCGCCATTATAAACTTTTCTAAGTTTTTTAATTTTTTATTTATGGCTTTCGGCTCTAATTCAACTAGAATATTTGTGCCAAACTCATAAATAGGCTTTTCTGTAAATTTTGAACCCTCAATGTTGACGTATAGTAAATAAAACTGGCAGGGAGTTTCTTTAAAAAAATCAAGTGCATAACGTATGGCATTTTTTGAATTTTTTGAAAAATCTGTTGGAATCAAAATTTTTTTCATAGGTCTTATTTTTTCATTTCATTCCATGAAAAATACTTTTGATAATAGACAATAACAATGATTTTAATCATTGATGTTTTAGCAAGTACATTCTATATTTAAAATTTTCAATTGTGATTTACTGAAAATGGAAAATACATATCAAATTAAGAGTGAGCTTTATAAAAGCCTAGGCAAATTATTTTACGCGGTTGCCATATGTGATGGCAGTGTTTATTTAAAAGAATGGGATAAAGTTGAAGAAATGGTAAAAAAGTATTGGCGTAAGGTTGATGATTTTAAAGATAATAGCGGTACTGCTTTAGCAGATCAAATTGAAGTTGTATTCGATTGGCTTTTAGAATATGAAAAGACTAGCGATGAGTGTTTTGAAGAATTTAGAGAATTCTATGAAAAAAATCCACAGGTCTTTACTAAAAAAATCAAATCATTGATTAAGAAAACCACTAAAGCAATTGCCAATTCATTGTTGAAGAAAAATAAATCGGAAAAAAAGATTTTAAAAAGAATTGATTTGTTATTAAAATAGTACGTGGGTTTAGCGAATATGTTACTTGATATTGTTCTTCAGCTATTTAGATTTCAAGGTCAATACAGGTAAATTTGCATGGTTGGCTATATCTTCTCCAATGCTTCTACTACCTAAAAGAAAATGGGTAAAAGGTTTTCTACCTCTTGTTGGTATGGCCAGAATATCGAAATTACCCTTTTTAGAATAGTTCATTAGGCCATGTTCTACGCTATAATCATTGTAGATAGCAACCTCTTGCTCAATAGTGTTAGACTTATAAAAGAATTTTGATATTCGCTCTGCTATTTCGGTATTACTGTTAAAATCGTAATATGGCGTATTAATGTAGATTAGATTTAGTTTGGCAGAAAAACTCGCTGCAAACTCCCTTACATTTTTATAGGCTAAAATGGAACTTTCTTTGAAGTCGCATGCGAATAATATGTTTTCAACTTTAAAATCAGAATTTGGTGTTTTAACGACAAGAACAGGTACTTCTGATGATCTAACTACTTTTTCAGTGTTGGATCCAACAAAAACATCGCCTAGACCACTGGTACCATGTGAGCCCATTACAATAAGGTTAATATGCTGTTCTTGGGCCACGGTATTCAACTCTTTAAAATCTTTATAATTTTGAATAATTTCTCTGACTTTTATATGTTTTAGATAGGTTTGGTTTAAAAAGGGCTTAAAACGTTTTCTGGCAAGGTCCATGTAATATTTTGCTTCTTCATATTCTTGGGCTTCATCTTTTGCAAGAATTGCTTCAGAAATACCCATCATATGCAATACAATAATTTCTGCCTGTACTTGTTTGGCGATTTTCGCTGCAATATGTAAAGCATATTCAGAATGCTTGGAAAAATCTACTGGGACTAATATTTTTTTCATGTTATATAGCTTTTTTACGCTGTTGAAATTTTTCTTTACGCTTTCTCAATTGACGGTCAAGATCCCTTAAAGTATTGGCGGCAGATTTTTCAAAGTTGTTTTCGTTAGATTTTGCAAATATTCTTGGTCCTGGAGCACTAAGTTGTATTTCACAGATTTTATCATTGCCATCTGTACTGTTTCCCAATTTGAAAAAAACCTCGGCACGAATGATAAACTGATATTTGTGTTGAAGTTTTTGAAGATTACGGGTTACTATTTCACTTAGCGAGTTGCTTTCAGGCATATGAAGGTATTGGAAATTAACGGTCATAAATTAAATTTTTGGTTCTGTTCAAAAATATTAATGTCGTTCTTTTCTTAAAATGACTTGTGTCATTTCAGTACCTGATTATAATTTTCAAATTTATGGCTCATTATAAAAACAAACTACTATGGCACTTAATTTTAATAAATATGCAGCAGAGGGTAATACTTTTTTAAAAGACTATGCCAAAGAAATGAACATGGCAAATGATACAGATAAAGCAGGTAGAATTTTTACAGCAATTATGCATGCGCTTAGAGATATAATACCAATGGAAGAGTCATTACAGTTTATATCTCAATTACCAATGTTTGTAAAAGCCGTCTATGTGAATGGGTGGGCGGTTAAGAAGAATAAACCCAAAATAAAAAAGATGGAAGATTTCTTAGATTTGGTTCGTTCTCATGATTATCCGGCAGCAACTAATGATTTTGAATACAACAACGATGTAGCTGAACGCTATGTAGACACAACCTTTATTTATCTTAGAAAATATATTTCTTTGGGTGAAATGGAAGATTTGAGAGACAATTTGCCTAAGGATTTAAAAAGTATGATCTACTTAAATATGATGTTTTAAAAGTAATATCAAATTGGCAGTAAATAATAAATTAGAGACCTGTCTAAATTAGTAGTAAACTAAAAAAATAAGATATTAGCATACTATTAATGCGTACTAATTTACTGCTACTGCCAAATGAAGCATAAGATATTTTAATAATCAATGAATGCTATTTATTGGAAATAGAATAGGGCAATTAATTACTTTATAACACCTTCTTTTTCCAATTGTAGTATTATTCTTTTAACGTAGTCTTCAATAGTAGAAGTTATGTTATTTGGATCAACAATATCAAATGTACCCACCCAAACTAATGATTCGTCATCACTGGTCTTTAAATTGTAAATGGAAGTTTCTATATGAAAAATTTTATAGTTTGAGTAATACTCAGGTGTGTAGTATACATTTTGAAAACGATAATAGTAACGACCAAATCGATACCAATTATTACCAATAGTATAATAACCAGAGTTATAATCTTGTTTATCATCTATACCAACTACTGCGGTAATTGCAATAGCGTCAAAGCCCTTGTTCAGTAACTCTTTTTTAAGGACATCTATTTCTGATTCATTTTTTTTTGAATCGGTAAATGTCATGCTGATTTCTTCACTACTTTCAATAGCATTTATACCTCTAAGGTAAAGGGCATTTTTCATTTTCTCCTCAAAAATTTTACGAGCCGTTAAGTTATTCGTCATACCAATAACCAACATTTTTTCAGGTTTGAAGACCGTAATTTCGTTGTTTTTCCAACTATCTATAAACCTTGTTGAAGAGCAAGAGGTCAATAGAACAACCAGTATTATATAGCCTGCTGTTTTCATCTTTTTAGTTTAAAATTTGTAGATAAAACTAGTATGTTAATTAGCATATTAAAATGATGTAAGTCATACTATACTCAATTACATTGGTACAATTGAAGACAAAAACGATGTTCACATGACCAGCATCATTTTTAAATACACTGTAGCGGAATATTTTTGTAAAATCATAAAACCCAATTATCATGAAATATTTAATAATAACATTTTTTATAGTAGTTTTTTTCTTACCGGTTACCATAGGCGCACAAGATTTAAAGGATATTGATGAAATTGCACCTTTTAGTGAAGGTTTTGCAGCTATAAGAAGGGGAGAAGAGTGGGGCTTTATAAATGAAAAGGGAGATTTGGTAATACCTTTTAGAGATGATATTTATTGGGATAAAAATGCGGATACATCTAAATTAGATTTATCCGGTGTACGATATCCTATGTTTAAGGAAGGTAGATGTTTAATAAGTGAAATTGTAGAGGACGGTATTACAATTGTTGGTTTCATTGACACAGATGGAAAAGTTGTTATAGAACCACAATTTTTAAATATTTATCCATTTAAAGATGGTTACAGCACAGGTGTCTTATTTGATAAGGCATATAAGGGTGAGAATGAATTTAAACTAAAGATTTATGATTTAAAATTCTTTGATGTATTGGTGGATACTTCTGGTCATATTGAAGAATATTTTGAAAGACGACATAATATTCAAATGACCAAAAGAAGATACAAATTACCACCCATTATGGCAAAGCGATTAGTGGGTAATCTTGTTGCATTACGTAGCGAAGGTGATGGATGGGAAATTCGTAAAATAGAATACAAGTAAATATGAATATATTGACCACCGTACATTTGAAATTATATCATCAGTAATTATTTGAATGCATGTGAATAATTTCCGACCGATAGAAGATAACAATGATAAGTTGAGACATATGAGAACTAAAATAATTATGCTTTTGCTTGGCTTTCTGTTGCTTAATTGTAAAGATCAAACATCGGCTATAAAACAAATAGACAATACTAGTGTAACACAAGAAAAAGTAATTACGCCTATTCCTTCCGTAATAAATGATTTGGGTGAATTTATTGGTATTGCTTTTTCAGACTCCTTAACAGTTGATGATGTTTTTAATTTTAAAAAGATAGATTTAAATAATGTTGTTACCAGTATTGATATGACACAATCGGTACTACTTTATAAGAAAATGACTAAGCGAGAAAAGGCAAGCTCTTTTCCAATTTTTGAAGTTAAGAACACTAATAATGTAATTTTGCCTGTACAAGGTTTAGGTTTTGGTGGTCCAATCTGGGCAATAGTTTTATTAGATACAAATACATTGGAAATTAAAAATATAGCATTTAACCATTTTGCTGAAAGCGATGGGTATGGGGCAGCAATGACTCATTCTACTTTTGAAGATGAGTTTATTGGTACAGTTATAAATTTAGAAGATGATACGTTTATGATGCAAAAAAACTTGGATAGTAGAATTGATGACGGTGTAATTATTGACGGAATATCTGGAGCTACCATGACCAGTGCTGCAGCAATTCAAATGGTGAACGAAGGATTGAAGCGGTATAAAGAATACCTAAGACCCTAGAAGTTGTAAAATAGAATAGAATCTTAATTGAAACTATAAATTATAGGTTATCGATTTATTGTTCACCTATAACGATGTAAAAGATAAAAAATAGTACCGTTATATTCTCACTATTCAACAGGTTTAAGACCTTTCCATCTTCTTAGATTTGGTAATGTGCTGTGTGCCAAAATAGTGGCATCTTCTCTTCGCATTCCTCTTTTTTCTTCAAATGCGATATTCTGTTCTATTTTTTGATCAAGTGTAATACCATGATCTACAAATTTGCCTTTTACAAAACAAAATCGGCAGTAGTCCGTGTTAACAGTGCTATCTTTATTAGTGCCGAAATCAATTAAATGATGCATAGGCATTCCACAACTTTGACAAATATTAATTGATGGTTTCATTTCTTTATTTTTACGTTATTACTTTAATAACCAATAAGTTAGTTTCATTAAATAGTTTATTAAATGATTTTGGTCAGGCAGGTTATTTTTTTCTTATAACTATCGAGGCGAATAACCCTAAGCCATCAAAAGCTGGGTTACTTGGGTGATTATAACCGAGACCATTAGACAAATGAAATCTGTTTATTCCGAAAACTATTTGTTTATTATCGTTAAAATGCATTGCTATACCTACACCTGGTCTTGCTGTAAAATTAAGTTTGGTACCCTGGTAAGGAAATCTTTCAAACGTATAGAGTATACCACCGCCCACATCAATGAATACTTTCATTTTTCCCAAATGTAAAGGATACCATCTTAGTAGAAAGGAAGTGCCAAGGCCAAAGTTTTCTTGTCTAATTTTTGCTGAATTTTCAAAAGTTCTTACTACTTGAAAACCATTGGTTATAGAGAGGTCTAAAAAACTAGAAATAGTCAAATTTTTTAATAGCATTGAACCGTAACCGGCCCGTAGAGAATAACATTCTAAAGAAGTATTAAAACCAGATACGTGTTCAAGCCCTAATGAGAAAATTTTTCCGCCTTTTTCATTAAATTCACTGCTGAAATTATGTTGAGCATTTATTACATGAAAGGATATTAGAAAAGTTATTACCAAAAGAAATTGTTTCGGTATTTTTTGAATAGTATCACGCTCGTTCTTGGGTATTGCTTTATTTAACTGCATACATCTTCCTTATTGAATCCGCATAATTGTAAAATTTGATTGTCTCTGCTACCGTTACGGTAAATAGTAATTCCTTTCAATTTATACTTCCAAGCAGTTTTGTAGATTTCAGATACTTCTTCAAACGTGGTAGTATTCGGTAAGTTTATCGTTTTTGATACAGCATTATCGGTATATCTTTGAAAAGCTCTTTGATGTAATAAATGATACTTCCATGAAATTTCTAGACTTGTTTTAAAAAGGTTTTTTAGGTGAGTTGGTATATTTTTCACATGTTGAATACTACCCTTTTCAATAATTTCAGAATGCAGTTGTTCTGACCATAACCCCAAAGATTTCATTTTATCAACGAATGTTGCATTTATCTCCATTTGGGTGGTATTCTCAAGTATACCAGTTCTTTTGTATGCCAGAGCATAAAGCGGTTCAATAGCGTAAGAGGTGTCTGCTATTATTGAGATACTACCTGTTGGGGCTATACTATTGCACGTGGCATTGCGCAAAAGCATATGAGGGGAAAAACTACTTTGTTTCCATGAAGGAAAACAGCCTCTTTTCTTTGCTAATAATTGTGAGGCATTATAACTTTTTTCATGAATAAACTTCATAACAGTTTCGGCAAGTTCTACTGCTTTATTAGAAGCATAAGGTATCTCGAGCATAATCAAAAGTTCTGCCCACCCCATAACGCCCAACCCTATTTTTCTATTAGAGAGCGTTATTTCTTGAATCTGTGGTAATACAAAGTAATTACAACTTATGACGTTGTCTAAAAACCGAATAGCAATGGTAATGGTTCTTTCAAGCTTTTTCCAATCTATTTCAATATTGGTTGAATTCTGTACTACCATTTTTTTTAAGTTGATAGAGCCAAGATTGCAACTCTCGTAATTGAATAACGGAACTTCTCCACAGGGGTTGGTACTTTGTATTTTACCTAGTTTATTTAGTGGATTGTTTTGATTAATCGTATCTAAAAAAATAAGTCCTGGATCGCCTGTCTTTAAAACTTGTTCTATTATTGAGTCCCAGAGTTTTTTGGCACTCAAGGTTTTTGAAACCTTATTTGTGCGTGGGTTGACCAATTGCCAATCTTTGTCTTTTTCAAGGGCGTACATAAAATCATTGGTTATACCTACTGAAATATTGAAGTTCTGTAAACTATGTAAATCAGATTTGGAGGAAATAAATTCTTCAATATCAGAATGGTTTATATTTAAGATGCCCATATTTGCGCCACGTCGTTTACCTGCTTGTTTAACATATTCCGTTGCAGTATCATATATTTTCATAAAAGAAACAGGACCGGCGGAAGAGCCTTCTGATGAAGAAATTAAATCATCTTTAGGTCTAATTTTTGAAAAATTATAGCCTGTGCCACCACCATTATGATGAATTAAAGCAGCATTTTTAAGTGTGGTGAAAATGGCATTAAGATTATCTTCAATTGGTAATACAAAACAGGCACTAAGCTGACCATTTGGTAAACCTGCGTTCATAAGTGTAGGACTATTAGGTAGAAATTCAAGATTACGCATTACCTTATAGAATCTATCAAACCATAAATTTTTGTTCACATTTTCTACGGTTGCTATATGTTTAGCAACTCTTTTGAAAAGATCTTCTGGGGTTTCTATTCTATCTGTTTGGCGTAAATAACGAGCTTTTAGTATCTGTCGAGCATTTGAACTTAGATCAATCATACAGAAATATTCTCTATTACTGTTCTTAGTTTTTCGCGTACGGTTTCGGCTATTTTTATTAAAGCTTCGTTATTTACGGCTTTCATAGACGCCGCTGGGTCTACTGCGGCAATCTCTATAAAGTTCTGCTCTTTTTCTTGTAAAATAACATTACAAGGTAGCATGGTTCCAATTTTATCTTCTGCCTTTAATGCCTCATAAGCCAAAGAAGGGTTACATGCCCCTAATATTTTATAATTATGAAAGTCTACATCTAATTTATTTTTAAGTGTGGCTTTCATATCTATTTCAGTAAGCACACCGAAACCTTCTCTTTGCAGAGCATCTTTAGTTTTTAGTAGTGCATTGGCAAATGATGAATTCTTTAGTTGCGTTAAAAAATAATAATCCATAATATAATATTTCAAAGGTTTTGTAGTCTTAAGCATTTACGCTCAAATCTTTCTTTGTAGTTGTATTCGCCATGATCCATGAATTCAATTCTTCCACATCATTTTTTTTGCACAGTTGTGTACCTTCTGTCATTGTAGCGGCTGTGCCACAGGCTACACCGAATTTTACCACTTCGGTAAAAGGTTTGCCTTGTGCCAGAGCATAGACCATACCTGCAACCATACTATCTCCTGCACCAATGGTACTTTTTTGATGCACTATAGGGGCCGCAATATATTCCACTTCTTCATTGGTGACCATAATAGCACCTTGCGAGCCTAATGAGATTACCAATATCTCACAAGTATTATTTCTGATAAATTCTTTGGCGACCTCTTCTACATCTAAAAAAGAAATACTCTTTACGCCGCAAAGCGTTGCCAGTTCCCCTAAATTGGGCTTTAATAAATAAGTGCCTGCTTGCGCACCATTTATAAGCGCTTCACCTGAGGTGTCAAGAATAAATTTTGCTTTTTCATTTTGGGCTATTTTTGAGACTTGGGCAAAATAATCTTTTGGCATACCTGGGCAAAGACTACCGCTGGCGATCAAAAAATCACCAGGCGCAAGTATCGACTCTACTTGCCTTAATGAATTTTTCCATTCGTACTCGTTCACAAAAGGACCGGGCATGCCAAATCTAAACTGTTGGTTGTTCGTTGTATCTGTTACTGATAGATTTTCACGCAACCAACCTGCAATTGGTATTACCTGTTGTTCAATTTCTAAATCAACTAGTAATTCATGCATTTGGGTTCCTGTTGGTCCACCTGCCATATACATACAGAACGATGTACCTCCTAGTTCGTTTATAACACGAGAGATATTAATGCCACCACCACCAGCTTCAAAAATAGGTGCGGCACAGCGCAATTTACTATTCGGCTTTATACCTGCCACTGTAGTACTTTTATCAATGGCGGGATTGACGGTAAGGGTAATTATCTTTTTCATATTTAGTCCTTTTATTGCTATGATAGAACCAAATGTAATAGTTAGATAAAATTTTGCAAATGACTAAAGTCATTGTTAAACAAATGCTTACGAAATAAATTCATTTAAATTTTTTGTATGAAGGGGTTCTTGGAATTAGGTAAGATTTTAGGTATAAAAATTGAGATACATTGGACGTTCGCCTTGTTGCTCATATGGATTGGATTGGTAGAGTTTGAAAATAGCGGCAACCTTGAAAAAGTTATTATAAGTCAAGGTTTAATTTTGGTCCTTATGGCTTGTGTAGTGCTCCATGAACTAGGTCATGCCTTTATGGCCAGAAAATTTAATATAAAAACAAATTCTATTATTTTATTACCTATAGGTGGTGTGGCAACCTTAGATGAAATACCAAAAAAACCTAAACAAGAGTTGTTAATTGCCTTAGCAGGACCAACTGTTAACATAATCATTACTCTCATATTGGCTCTGGTAATTCCTTTACGAAGCTACTTTAACTTTGATACTGTTCTAATTGATGAACAGCTTTATGAACCTACGTTTCAAAATTTATTGTTTTACCTATTCATTGCAAACCTAATGTTGGTAATCTTTAATTTAATACCTGCTTTTCCAATGGATGGCGGTCGCGTACTCAGAGCACTTTTATCTTTTAGATTAAGTCGTGTAGAAGCTACTAATATAGCTTCGGGTATTGCACAGGGGTTGGCCATTTTATTTTTTATTGTTGGGTTATTATTTAATCCGTTTTTAGTATTGATTGCTTTTTTTATTTTTTTCGGGGCCTACGGTGAAAATCAAATGGTAAAGCAGTATTCTATTTTAGAGGGGCATATTGCAAAAGAAGCTACGCTGACCAATATTACTTTATTGAATTTAACTACAAAACTCGAAGAGGTCATAGAGCTGGTTTTAACTAGTTCTGAAAAGGATTTTGTGGTTTTCGATAATCAACAAGTAGAAGGTGTACTATATCAGAAAAAAATTATAGAAAATGCACAATCAAGATCTCTTTTAGTGGGCGATATTCTAGATAAGTCAGTTGGTTTTATTGACGCAGACACCCCAATTACGGAGGTTTTGGAACGTATGCAAAAAGAAAAGAATAATTTCTTTCCAGTTACCGAAAATGGTGAAATCATTGGTGCTATAGACAGGTCTAATATTAGCGAGTTTATTCTTTTAAAAAGTACTTAAAATTAATAGATTACTTCAGATTATAGTTTTCGTCTTCTTTCTATTATTCAGATTTTGGGTTAGTGTAATTCGAAAATTCCAATACTTATTGCATCTATTAATCGTGTTAAGAAACCTCTTCTAAAAGCATCTCTATGATAATTTTTACAACGGAATACTAGAATTTTCAACCACACCATTTTTCTTGATTTTGGTATTACTGACGTAGGTCATTTCGTTTTAAAATACTGTTTTTCAGCTTTGTATTCTAGAATTTTTTAGGGTTTACAAGTTTTTTAAACTCTATTTAATGTTAACTAAAACTACTATAAATCATGAAAGTAGAACAAATTTATACAGGCTGTTTAGCGCAAGGTGCATATTATATAGAAAGTAACGGCGAAGCTGCAATTATAGACCCATTACGTGAAGTTGAGCCATATATAAAATTGGCAAAAGAGCGCAACGCAAAAATTAAATATGTTTTTGAAACTCACTTTCACGCAGATTTTGTTTCAGGTCATATTGATTTGGCAAAGAAAACAGGTGCAGATATCGTTTATGGCCCAACAAGTATGAAAACGACTTATAATATTATTGTTGGTAAAGATGGGGAAGAATTTAAATTGGGTAATTCAAAAATTAGATTAATACATACTCCTGGTCATACTATGGAGAGTAGTTGTTATTTGTTAATTGATGAAAACGGCAAAGAAACATCTCTTTTTACCGGAGACACGTTGTTCATTGGTGATGTAGGTAGACCAGATTTAGCGCAAAAGGTCATAGCTGAGCTGACCCAAGAAAAATTGGCAGGGCACTTGTACAATTCATTGCGTACTAAAATTATGCCCTTACCAGATGATATAATCGTATATCCTGGCCATGGTGCCGGTAGTGCTTGTGGTAAAATGATGAGCAATGAAACTACTGATACTTTAGGTCATCAAAAAAAGACCAATTATGCGTTAAGAGAAGATATGAGTAAAGAAGATTTTATTGATGCCATTCTCACTGGTTTAACACCGCCCCCAGGTTATTTTCCTCAGAATGTGATGTTGAATATACAGGGGTACGAAAGTATTGATGAAGTTGTCAAAAAAGGGACTAAACCATTAAAAGTCGATGAATTTGAATCATTATTAAAAGAAGAATCAGCAATTGTTATAGATACTAGAGAAGCTCAGGTTTTTGCCAAAGAATATATTCCAGATTCTTACAATATAGGTATTGACGGAAGTTTTGCCAACTGGGTAGGAACAACTATTGTAGATGTTAAAAAGCCAATATTGATAGTTGCCGAAAAGGGTAGGGAAGAAGAGGTGGTTACTCGCTTGGCTCGAATAGGTTTTGATAACACCTTAGGATATTTAAAAGGCGGTATTAATGCTTGGAAAAAAGCCGATAAAAAAATAGAGACCATACCAACTATAGAGGTGAAAGCACTTGCACATAAAATGATAGATGCCGATTTAAATATATTAGATGTACGTAGAGCAAGTGAATACAATAGTGAACATATTGAGGGAGCCATTAATGCTCCACTTGACTATTTAAATGATAGTATGACCAAAATAAATAAGAACAAAACATACTATGTTCATTGTCGAAGCGGATATCGTTCAATGGTTTTTGTGTCAATTCTAAAATCATTGGGCTATACCAATTTAATAGATGTTAAAGGCGGCCTAAAAGCAATAAAGGAGTTGGGGAAATTTAAACTATCCGATTATCATGAACCAACTACCATGCTTTAATTAAAATCAAACAAAATGAAATCAAGGTATCAAATATTGATTATAGGGGGAGGTACGGCAGGTTTAATGACCGCAAGCAGTTTATTACGTAAAAACCCTAAGTTGCAGGTAGGTATTATAGAACCATCTGAAGATCATTGGTACCAACCCGCCTGGACTTTGGTTGGTGCAGGCACTTATGATTATAATAATACTAAAAGACCAATGGCAAAAGTTATTCCGACCAATGCAGATTGGATTAAAGACAGTGTCAACTCTATTGATCCAGAGAACAATAGTCTTGGTTTAAAATCTAACCGAAAATTGGTTTATGAATATTTAATTGTTGCACCCGGTCTTAAACTAGATACCAGTTTAGTAGAAGGTTTATCAGAGGCTATTGATAAAGGGGTAGTATGTAGTAACTATACCAACCCGAACCATACGTGGCAAGTTATTAAAAATTTTAAAGGTGGTACAGCATTGTTTACACAACCACCTAAGCCCTACAAATGTGGTGGCGCACCACAAAAGATTATGTACTTGGCCGATGACCATTTTAAAAAAATGGGTGTTAAGAAAAAGACTAAAGTTGTTTTTGCAACCTCCGGCGATGCTATATTTTCGGTTCCTGAAATAGCCAAAACTTTAATGAAAGTAATAGATGAAAAAGGTATACATATTAAATTTTCTTACGAATTAAAAAAAATAGAAAGTAAGAAACAAATAGCTTGGTTTTTGGTAAGTCCGCAATCTAAAGAGCATAATCCGATAACGCTAGATATTTTAAAAGAGAATGGTTTAGTAGGTATAAAATACAACATGTTACACCTTGTACCACCAAATACGGCTCCAGATTTTATAATAAATTCACCACTTGCAGATTCTTCTGGATGGATGGATGTTAATCAATATTCCTTACAGCATACTAAGTATAAGAATATTTTTGGTTTAGGCGATGTAACCAATGTGCCTACATCTAAAACCGGTGCAGCAATACGCAAACAGGCCCCGGTCGTGGTACAAAATATGTTGTCGTTGATAGGTAATGGCAAACTAAGCTCTAAAAAATATGATGGGTATTCTTCATGCCCCTTTGTTACAGGTTATGGCAAAATGGTATTGGCTGAATTTGATTATACCAAGAAATTTACACCAGACCCTAAGCTAAAACGAATGCTCATTAAAGATTCTTCAAAAGAACATTGGCGACTTTGGATTCTTAAAAAATATATACTTCCATATCTATATTGGCACAAAATGCTTAAAGGAAAAGAGGTATAGCTATGTTGTTTCTAAACTCAAATATAAATTTTTAAGGTACGGCTACACAGTTTTATCAAGCAAATTATAAACTGTAAAACACAGTCATATTTTTCTATTTAACTGGTCTATAATGACTTGAGTCATTTCGATGTTTTGTTAGATAAAATACATTTGTTAAAGGAATTTAATTTATTAAAGCTATAACAATGAAAAATTTATCCTTATTACTATTATTTACAATGTTGGGAACAAGTATAACTATTGCCCAAGATCAAATACAAGATCGTGATCAAGACCGGCTCATGATGGTAGATGGCGATGTACTTCAAATTCGCGATCGTGATCAAATTCGTTTGCAAGAACCTATCATTTTAAATGATGGTACAGTGGTCAACTCAGACGGTTCGTATGTTACTAAAGACCGCAAGAGATTAGTTTTAAAAGATGGTGAATGCTTAGATAATGATGGTATCAAGTATAGAAATGAATACCAATATAGATATAAAGTTAAGCGAGAAAATACGGGGTTAAATCAAGATCAAATTAACGAGCGTAATCAAAATAGATATCAAATAATGAAGATTGATGGTGAAACCTATCAAATTAGAAACAGGGAGCAAAATCGAATTCAAAATCAAGTAAATCTTGGTGACGGTATCATAGTAAACCCAGATGGATCTTATCAAAATGAAAAGCGGGAACAATTACGTCTAAAAGAAGGGGAATGTTTGAATATGAACGGTGCCATGTTTAAAAATCTTTATCAACATCGTAAAATGACGGTTCAAAAAAATAAGATGATTAACAGAAATACAATTAAATCTGGCGTAAAGAAGCCTAATACCAAAAAGAAGGGTAAAAAATCGGGTCAATAATGACATTTTAATACACCAATACTAATTTATCATGAATGTTAAAATTCTCTCTTTTTTGTTGTTTTATGGTTTGCCCATAATTTTAATAGCTCAGAATAATAGAGATTTAGCTAAAGAAATTTCTAACGATATTGAATCTTATTTTTTAATGGATATTAGCTATATTAATGATGCTGTATTTATGGGAAGGAGAGATTCAATAGCGGCACCGTATATATATCCTTCTATAGGTTATTATAATGCATCGGGCTTATTTGTTGATATTTCAGCATCATATTTAGTTGGGTCAGAAGATAATAGAATTGACCTATTTATGCCCAGTTTAGGATATGATTTTAGCGACCTTCATTTAAGTGGAAGAATTTCTGGTACCGCGTATTTTTTTAATAAAGAAAGTTATAATGTAAAATCTGCAGTGCTTGCCGACGTTTCGGGCTTTTTGAGTTATAATCTGAAAATACTTGAAGCAACTCTTATGACCAATATCTTTTTCAATGATGGCGGCACGTCTGATTTTTTTGTTGGGTTAATGGTCAACCGTATATTTTACACCAATGATCGTAATTTTTTAGTAAATCCTACAATAAGCCTTTATGCGGGATCTCAAAACTTTTATGAGGTGTATTATAAAACAAGTAGGTTGGGTAATCGTAGAGGCTCTGGTCAAGGTTTGGGAGCTACAAATTTAAATTCTGCAACTACGGTTGAAATCTCAGAAGCGACTAAATTCAATATTTTAAATTTAGAACTTAGCTTTCCATTACAATATTATCATAAGCAATTCATTTTTTCATTGAATCCAATTTTAGCAATACCTCAAAGTAGTGCAACTATTACAACCGAAAATTCAGTTATTTCTGAAGATTTAGAAAGCACATTCTATTTTACTGCGGGTATTAGTTATTGGCTTGATATGGCTAAAAGAAAGTCTTAAAACCTTTTTTATAGAAATTTCTCAGCATGAAATTGAGTACGGCTTGATTCAGATAAGATTGTAAAATATTATTTTTGAAATTTGGATTTTTAAGTTTCAAACTAGTAATAGAATTCTTTACTTAATATTCATTCTCGTCAATAAAAAAAGATGGTACGTACTATCACTTTTTATATAATTCGATAAGGGTTATTTCGGGTCTCATACCCAACCTACCAGGAAAACCCATCCATCCCAAGCCACGAGTTACATATAGATATTGATTATTTTCTTTGTACAAACCTGCCCAATGTTTGTATTTATACTTTATAGGGCTCCATTTTTTTGTTCTAAAGTTGATTCCTGCTTGCATACCATGTGTATGTCCTGATAGTGTTAAGGTAATATTGGTATGGTGGGCAACTTCTTCTGACCAATGGGTAGGGTCATGAGACAGTAGTATATTGAAGTTAGCACCATCTACGTTTTTCATTGCTTTTTGCAAATCACCATATTTTTTAAATTCTGGATTGCCCCAGTTTTCAACACCAATAATAGACAAAGATGTATTAGCTTTTTCTATTAATTTTGCTTCGTTTCGTAAAAGTGAAAAGTCTGTTTTTATGTAAAATTCTTGTATTTCATTAAAATTTATTCGCTTTTCTTCTGGCGTCGCCCATTGACTATAATCACCATAATCGTGATTTCCTAGCACTGCAAATTTTCCATATTTGGCTTTTAATTTTTTTAATACCGTGTGCCACCCTCTAAGTTCCCAAGAAAAATTATTTACTAAATCTCCTGTAAAGACAATTAAATCAGGATTGAGTTCATTTATCTTTTTAACGGCACGTTCTAAAATATGATACTTGTAATTAAAACTACCTAAATGAAGGTCAGATATGTGAACGATACGTATACCGTTAAACTGCTGAGGTAAGGTTTCTAATTTTAAACTGATATGATGAACCTTAAAACGATAAACAGCACTAAAAATGGCATAAAGAATTATGAAGAATGGTAAAAACCCTGAAAGAAGACCTATAACAGGTATAACAATTAATGACGCTTCTTGTGAAAACATAAAATTAGAAAAGTAGAGTAGACTAATTACAATTACGAAAATAAGTTTGGGGATAAATGAAGATACGGTTAAACCATATAATTTTGATATAATCAATTGTTGACGCTCTGGTGCAACTAAATCTAGTTTTATTTTAAGAAGTAGAATAGAGGTAATTAAACCAATGGTGAAAACCCAGAAAAGAATATATATTAAGTTTTTTAAAATTTCAGATTCAATTGGTCTTGTTATTGAAAGTAACCAGTAAAAAGCGAAAATATCAATACCTAATATCACTAAACATAAAAGAACAATAGAAAACAAAGAATAGGATCGCATATTATGATTTATTATTTATGTCTTTTGATCTTCTTTCATCGTTTAAAGCATAAAGAAAACTTTTTACATCTGCCACCCAAGTATCGTACATAAAAATGAGGGTAATTTCTTCAATGGTTTCCAAAAGTCCGATAACGATCATACAATAGAACAACCAGTAAACAGGACCAAAGAATAAAAACCAAATAATAAATACTGCCTGAACAACAGCAGATATTTTCGCTAAATAAGTGTGAAACGCGGTCGCCTTACCATATTTTACGAATGCAATAGCCATTTGAAGTAAATAAGGTATAAAAGCTATTGATATCAAAACTAAATTCTCTTTAATGAAGTTAACTTCAAAGACTAACAGACCAATTAGACCCATAATAAAGGTTAATTGATCTCCTATCGAATCTAATTGCGAACCTCTCTCGCTCGTAATTTTTAGTTTTCTGGCTAAATACCCATCAATAGCATCTGTACTATAACTTATTAGAAGAAACCATGTAAACAGTTTTCTCTCATTAAACCATAAAAGAAGTATTAAGATAGGTATTGCAGCTACCCTATAAAATGAAAACCAATCTGCAATATTAAAATTTTTAAATTTCCACATAGGTGTTTCTAAACAATTAGTTTCTTGCTATTTATGATATTTTAAACAGGTATTTGTTGTCCTAAAGCTATAGAAATTAAAGGGTTGTGTAAATGATATTTATCATAGAGGTAATTGTTGTAAGCTATAATGAACTTTAAGATTTTCTAACTTATATAGTAAGGTTTAATGTAAAGAAAATGTGTGCTATAAATTATCTTCTACTAATTATGAGATAGGTTTAAAAAGTAATTGTAAAAAAATATACTGACTGACCTACATCATTTTGAACGCTTAAAGTTGAGTGTATTTTTGGTATATAATTTAATGTATAACCTTAAAACAAATTAATATGTCACTAGTAAAATTTAAAAGAAGACCTTTCGGGAACTTGATTACACAAGATTTTTTTGACATGGATGATTTTTTTGATAATCGCCAATGGGTAAGAAATATGATGCCAGAAAATTTTTGGAACGGCAAGAGATCAGAACCTGCTTTAAACATCAAAGAAACTGATGATAATTTTGAAATTGAACTTGCTGCTCCGGGCTTTAGCAAAAAAGATTTTGAGGTAACCATTGAAGATGGGTGTTTGAACATTAAGGCTGAAAAGTCTACTTCAGAAGAAGAAACAGACGATAATTACACGCGTAGAGAGTTTAGTTATAATGCTTTTGAGCGGTCATTGCAACTACCCGATAGTATTAAACAAGAAGCTATTAAAGCAAAGTATAATGATGGTATTTTAAGTTTCAACCTAGCAAAAAAAGAAGAAGCGAAAAAACTACCGCCTAAAAAGGTACTTATTGCTTAGAAATTGTCTTAAAGACAATTTTAACCCCACATTTAATACCCTTCAAACCTTAACCTATTTAACTTTTAAGTTAGTAGATAAGGTTTAGAGGGTATTATAATTTATAATCAACTGATTTCATTAATAAAAATAAACTAATGGTCCAAAAACCGTTTGCTCTGTCTATTGAAAAGGTTGTAACTATTTTAGAAAGCAATGCTCAATCTGGACTTGAAGAACAACAGATTCAAAATTTATTGAACAAATATGGCCCAAACCAAATACCAAAAGATGCACCTAAAAAAAGGTGGCGTATACTAGTAGACCAGTTTTTAAATCCTATTCTATATATTCTAATAGCTGCAGCCATACTAGCTTTCATTTTTAGTGATGTCATAGAAGGTTTTGCTATTCTTGTTGTTATTGTAATTTCAGCAGGTATTGGTTTTTTTATGGAACTAAGAGCAATACGATCTTTAGAAGCACTTCGTAAAATGGGTCAATCTAAAATACATGCTATAAGATTAGGAAAAAGGGTTCATATTAAAGGGATGGAAATAGTGCCCGGTGATATTATTTTATTGCGAACAGGTGACATTGTGCCTGCTGATGCCCGTTTAATTACAGTAGATAATCTATTGGTCAAAGAATCTGCATTAACTGGCGAAAGCGTACCAATACGCAAAGTGGTTAAGGTATTAAAGGGAGATTCGCCAATTACCGATCAATACAATATGGTCTTTAGAGGTACCATGGTAACTTCTGGGTTTGGAAAGGCAATTGTTACCTCTACGGCAAAATTTACCCAATTAGGTCATATACAACAACTAGGTATTGATGCATCGCAAGAACATACTCCATTAGATAAAAAGCTAAATCATTTAAGCAAATGGCTCATTTGGCTCACTTTATTTTTTGCATTCGTAGTTATTGTTGCAGGTTATATTAGGGGAAAGGATATTTTATTAATGATTGAAACCGGTGTGGCGTTAGGGGTAGCGGCAATACCGGAAGGTTTACCCATTGTTGCTACCATTGCCTTGGCACAAGGTATGTTGAGATTATCTAAAAGGCAGGTTATTATTAAAAAAATGGAAGCTGTACAAACCCTTGGAGCTACAGATATTATCTGTACAGATAAAACTGGTACCCTAACAGAAGATCGTATGAAAGTACATACCATTCTTTTTGGCGACAAATCTTTGGATGATGTTTTTATGACCCATGTTTCGATGGCAATAAGAGAACAGCCTATTTTTAAAAATATAATTTTGGCTAGTATTCTGTGTAACAATGAAAACTTGGGCACTGCAATTGAGGGTCAAGGCGACTCAATTGAACATGCATTACTAGAATTTGTTAAGTACTTAGGCTATGACTCTGTAGCTTTTAAAAATACTAATCCAGAAGAATTGGAATTACCTTTTGATGCGACCAGAAAATTTATGGCGACAGCACATAAAAATGGTAAGATTATTAGAGTATACGCAAAAGGAGCATTTGAAGCTCTTATACCTCATTGCGATTATATAATGGATGAAAAAGAAATTACACCTTTTAAAACAAAAAGTGAATGGCATACTAAAGTGAATACTCTTGCTGACCATGGTCTACGTACTTTGGCCTTTGCCTTTAAAGAAATGAATGAGCTACCGACCTCAGAAACTATAGTTGACCGATTAGTTTTTTTAGGAGTAATCGGTTTTCTTGATCCGGCACGTAGCGACGTTATGGCGACTATTGATGTTTATAAAAAAGCTGGAATAAAAGTGGTTATGGCTACTGGTGACCATCCTGGTACCTCAAAAAAAATTGCAGAGGAAATTGGTTTGTTGAAAAGGGATGCTGATCCAGATGAGGTATTAATAGCCCAAAATCTTAAATTCATAGAGCATATAGACCCAACATTATTTGAAAAAATTTCTAAAGCTTCGGTCTTTGCCCGTGTTTCGCCAAAGCAGAAATTAGATCTTGTTAAATTCTACCAAAAAAACAACCATATTGTAGGTATGATCGGTGATGGGATCAACGATGTACCGGCGTTAAAAAAAGCTGATATTGGCATAGCAATGGGCATTCGAGGTACAGAAGCAGCTAGAGAGGCAGCAGATGTAATTTTAAAAAACGATAAGTTTACAGCCATAGAAATGGCTATAAAACAAGGTAGGGTAATCCTTGAAAACATTAGACAGTTTGTGGTTTATCTTCTTTCTTGTAATCTGGCAGAGATTCTTTCTGTTGGTATAGCGGCATTTTCCAATTTACCATCTCCTTTGCTACCAATGCAAATTTTGTTTCTCAATTTAATAACCGATGTTTTTCCCGCATTGGCGCTAGGTCTTGGAAAAGGAGAAAATGACATAATGGAAAGAGCTCCAAAAGACCCCAAGGCACCTATCATTAGTAAGAGCGACTGGAATTCAATTGTGTTATTTGGAATGTGCGTAAGTGTAGCAGTTATAGGTATAGTAATGTATACCCATTTTGTGTTGAATTTATCAGAAAAAATTATAAATAATATGGCTTTTTATACCTTAGTAATGGCTCAATTATTCAATGTTTTTAATTTACCACGCCAGACCGAATCTTTTTGGGTCAATGAAGTCACTACCAATATCTGGGTATGGGCTGCAATAGTCATATCTCTATTGTTAACATTTGGAGTAACTCTTATTGCCCCAATTTCTGATGTTCTTTCATTGGAATCTATTACAATTTATCAATTGTTTTTGGTGATAATTTTTGCCATGGGGTCATTGGTGTTGGCGCAGATTATAGGTAGGTTAATGGTTTTTTTAAAAAATTAAAAATCAAATTTTATTAAATAGAGTTGGTCAAATATTAAAACTGTCACTTACCTGTATATTCTAATACCACGAATGCCTTATTAGAAAGTGTCAAAACTATTTTCAAAATGCCTTATATTTTTTACTATTCAAATACATGACAATTATCATATTGAATTATAGCAATGACCAATGTCATTTTTATAATTAAGGGTGAATAATACATTTATAATATAAGGTGGTAGGATCTCGGGTTTCTTTATCGCTAAAGAAATAGTATTTGTCACGAATAGGCGATGTGTACTTTAGGTCAAAATAACAGTCAAGTATGCGATTATAGAATATTCTTTTAGAATAAGTACGCTACATAACAGAAGGTGAAGAGAGTCTTAGATACTTGCTTAAATAGATGGAAAGTATGGAATACTAAGATTAGTTAACCTACTAAATTAACTGCTTTTTAGATGTTTTTATTTAAGCTAAAAATGTACTGTTTTAATTAACGGTTATCGTTTGTGAAATAATTAATACAAGCATTGATTACCATATTGAAAAATTTGAATTAAAATGACCAAATCAAAAAAAATAATAAATAAAAAGCTAAGGGTAAGTGACACTGCCTTATATCAAGCCGTTTTTGATTCTTCAATAGCAGGTTTGTTTGTTATTGATAGTAGTGGTACTATCTTAAAAGTGAACGATCAAGCAGTACAAATGTTCGGTTACTCAAAGAGTGCTTTAATTTCAGAAAAACTAGATATTATTTTTTTAAATGATAATTATAAAACCATTAAATTATTAATGAAAAATTCAATCTCTGAGCATGTTCAGCTCATGGGGTTGCATACAAGTGGAAAAAAATTTGAAATAGATCTTAGATTAGTTAAAACCATTGCAGAAGGACAAACGGTTTTCGTCATTTTCTGCAAACACGTCGATATTTCGGTTTTTGAAAGTGATAGAAAGCTTCGTTACCTTATTGCTAATGTGCCAGGCATTGTTTTTAGGTGTACAACTGATGAAAATTATTCTATAGAGTTTATAAGCAATGCATGTGAAACAATTACTGGTTATTTGCCGGAGCAATTTTATGATACAGGAAATTTAAAATGGTTATCACTAGTTCATATACAAGATAAAGCTATTGTAATTGAGAAAAGAAGAGAAGCTATATTAGAAAAAAAAACGTATCAGATATCTTACCGAATTTTAACATCAACCAATAAAATTAAATGGGTTTCAGAAATAGTTTCTTGTGTTCAAGACCGATCAGGTAAGGTAGCTTTTTTAGAAGGTTTTATTCAAGATGTTACTGAACGTACAGAAGCGAAAATATTATTAACCAAAGAAAAACAATTGCTTTGGAAATATTTAGACACTACAGCTTCTGTGTTTTTAGTCATAAATAAAGATCATACTATTAAAATGGTCAATAAAAAAGGTTGTGAGGTTCTGGGATATAGTGCCAAAGAATTACAAGGTAAGAATTGGTTTGACATATGTATTCCAAAAGGAAAGAGAAATAAATTAACTCATTTTTTTGATGATTTAATTAATGGAGAACAAGAAGTACCCGAAATTAAAGAGAACTGGGTACTAACTAAAGGAAATATAAAGAAGTTCATTCGTTGGCAAAATGCATTATCTAAAGACGAAAATGGAGCGGTGACGGGTATGATTTGTTCTGGCATTGATGTTACTGAGAAAGTATTGGCAGAACAACGGCTACATTTCAGTATAGAAAAGAATAAGGCTATTTTAAAAGTGGTTCCTGATGTAATGACAGTACATGATAAAACAGGAAATGTTTTAGAAATACATATACCTGCAGATTCAAATGCAATTCTCTCAAAGGAAGATATTGAAGGTAGTAGTTTAAATGAACTTCTTCCATTAAGAGTTGCAAATATGTTTAAAAAAGCTATGGCTAATGTATTACAAAAACAAACAATGCAAATATTAGAAATACAAGTGCCTATAAGAAATAGGATATTTGATTTTGAGTGTAGGCTTGTACCGTTAAATAATAATCAAGTTCTGACCATATCTCGAAATATATCTGAAACCAAAGAAATTCAAAAGACCTTACGTTTAAGAAATAAGGCTTTAAATGCTGCTGGAAACGGAATTGTAATTGTAGATGCCCAGAAATCTAACTTACCTATAATTTATTGTAATGATGCCTTTACTGAAATTACCGGTTATGACAGAGAAGAGGTAATTGGAACTAATTGTAATTTTCTCCAGAACGATGATACAGATCAAGATGCTAATATAATTATGGTGAATGCAATTGAAAAAAGGGAGGCAAGCCGGGTGCTTTTACGAAATTATCGTAAAGATGGTACATTGTTTTGGAATGATTTAAGTATCACACCCCTTTTGGATGAAAACAATAATCTCACTCATTTTATAGGTGTTCAAAATGATGTAACAGAAATTCAAAGAGATAAGAATAAATTAAAGCAATACGCAAATAGTCTTGAGGAAAAAGTAGCTGATCGTACAAAAGAAATAGAATCTACAGTACAAAAATTAGTAGAGAACAATCTTATTCTTGAAGATCAAATTTACGAAACCAAACTAGCTGAAAGAAAAGCACAAAGTAGTCAAGCTCAACTTATAGCAATAGCTGAAAATTTTCCAAATGGATTTATCGCTGTCTTCAACGCTAATTTTGAACTTGTTTTTATTGAAGGTGAAGAATTGAAGCGAATGAAATTAAAAAAATCAAAATTTGAAGGCAAGAAAGTAGATCATATTTCAGTTTTTACAGAAATACAGGCAAATGCGATCAAGCGTAAAATTTCAACTACCTTTTCTGGTATAAGTCTTTCTTTTGAAGTTACGTTCGGCGGACTCATATATGCTGTTAATACCACTCCATTAAAGTCTGATAACGGACAAGTGGTGTGGGCTCTTTTCGTTTATAATAACATAACCCAACAAAAGAAAGTTCAGGAGAAATTAACTAAAGCATTAAAAGTTGAACAAGAACTTAACGAGTTGAAATCACGTTTTATTTCAATTGCTTCGCACGAGTTTAGAACGCCTTTAAGTGCAATTTTATCTTCTGCAATTTTAATTGGAAAGCAAAACGAACCAGGTTTGGAAGATAAACGCCAAAAACATGTGACAAGAATTAGAACCCATGTAAAACGTTTGGTTGTCATATTGAACGATTTTTTATCGTTAAGCAGATTAGAAGAAGGTAAGGTAGAGGCAAAACCTACGTTTTTTGAATTGATAAAATACTGTAAAACCCTAATAGAAGAAATGGAATCAGCGAAAAAGGAAGAACAAAGCATACATTTTATTCATACCGAAGCAGAAATAATGGCTTTTTTAGATCCAAAATTATTGAGTCACATTTTAATTAATCTACTATCGAATTCATTGAAATATTCAGATGAGGGCAAAGCAGTTACATTAGAAATTAAAAGAAATAATAAAATAATAGAATTTAATATCATTGATGATGGAATTGGTATTGAAGAAAAAGAGCAAAAACGATTATTTGAACGTTTCTTTCGGGCAGAAAACGCCACCCATATTCAAGGTACCGGTCTTGGACTTCATATTGTAAAACAGTATGTTGAGTTAATGGGAGGTACTGTAAGTTTTAAAAGTGAATTTGGCATCGGTAGTACTTTTACCGTGCAACTTAATCTTAACCATAACCTATACAAATATGAAAAGGATTTTATTAATAGAAGATAATGATGATGTACGTGAGAACACTGCAGACATTTTAGAACTTGCCAACTATGAGGTCATCACTGCCGAAAATGGTAAAATAGGAGTTCAAAAAGCGAAAGAATTTCTTCCAGATTTGGTAATATGCGATATCATGATGCCACAAATGGATGGTTTTCAGGTTTTACAAAGCTTTGAGAAAGATATTTCTATGGCAAGTACCCCATTTATTTTTCTTACCGCTAAAACTGAAAAGGAAGATATGCGTATGGGTATGAACCTTGGTGCTGATGACTATTTAACGAAACCTTTTCAAGAAAATGAATTGCTAGGGGTAATTGAATGCAGGTTAAATAAACATGACAACCTAAAAAAGGAAATTGCCAGAAATTTAAAGGGTATAAATACTTTTATCGAAGAGGTTTCTGAGTTTGAAGATATGGAGGGCTTATCTAAAAACCATATGCTTAAATCTTATGAGAAAAAGGAAATTATCTTTTGGGAAGGCGATAATGCTCATTCATTATTTTTTATTGAAAGTGGTAATGTAAAAACTTATAAGGGTACTGAGGCTGGTAAAGAACTGGTAACGGGACTCTATGGTCCTGGAGACTTTATTGGTCAGTTATCACTTTTACATGCGGCAGGTACTTATGTAGAAAATGCCGTTATTTTAGAAGATGCACAACTTTGTGCCATACCAAAGGCAGATTTTATAAAATTGTTATATGGCAATCCTTCAGTCTCACAAAAATTTATAGCTATAGTATCCAATAATTTAATCAATGTACAGTCTCATTTGGTAGATATGGCTTTTGCTTCTGTAAGGCAGCGTGCGGCAAAAGCTTTATTAGAGTTATATGAAAAAGGTCTTATAAAAGATAAGCCTAATGGAGGCATGTCAATGCCCCGTGAAGATTTTGCAGGTATGATTGGTACAGCAACTGAAACAGCCATTCGTACACTTTCAGATTTTAAAGATGAGGGTTTAATAACAACTGATAGCGGTAGAAGAATTATAATTCTGAATAAAGAAGAATTGTTAAGTATTGCAGATTTTTAATTTTAAAATAAATTGTGATAAAATTTATAACTGATTTTGGTCATTCTTTAAGGTACTGCTTTTAATTAAATTAGATATCTCGGAAAGTGTTTTAATACTATTAGAACCGAACTTTCTAAGTTATGAAAGCAATACTTTTAAAACAGGAGCAACAAATTTTTTCAATTAATAGTTATCAAAAACTTTGGCAATTGAAGACGGTAATTCATCAATTGAATATGCTTACTGCAAATAGTTTACAACTTTCTGTTCTAGGTAAACTAAACCAAAATGTAGTATTGAAAAGTAGCCAGAATGAACAAGCTAATACGGAGTTAAATCAAAACTTAAAAAGTATTTTTGGAATTGAAACCGATTTTGCAACTTTCAACAATCCAGAAATAGGTACGCTTTTTATCACCGGTACCGTAGTATCCCATTTTTTACAAGAGATGTATGGCAGCAAACAATTGGGAGAATTCCCTTCTGGACCTTACGGCATACTTAGAGGTCTTGGAATTACGGAGAAAAATACATACAACTGTCTGCAAGACTTGAATAATAACTATTTTCTACTCATCATAAGATGTCAAAAACGTGAATTGAAGTTTGTAAATGAATTGTTTCAATAAAAATGAATCAATACTATATGCTAACTGTTGTTATAGATTCTTCGAATTTTAAATAAGGACAAAAAAAAACAGGAAACCAAAGTCTCCTGTTTTCCCGCAATACTTTTGAATTTATGTATGCTTTCAACCAAACTTGTACGCCATCTTATTTCTAAAATGATTTATAAATCGATTTAAACAATCACAAATTTTCTGGCATCGCTATGGTCATCTTTCCCTTACGGAAATGAAAACCAATATCAATTATTTAAAAGAAACCGAGGTGCCGAAGTACCTCGGTTTCCTAGAAGATGTTCTTCAACCCAACCGCCACTTAATGATCCTACTTAAATATATTGCTATAACCGTTCGAGATACAATTAGTATTGAAAGAGTGGTCGTAACCTCTTCTTTTCTTAGATTCTAGGCTTTTAATAAAAAGCTAGATCTGTATGGTTTTCAATGAACGTTTAATTATACAGCTAAAATACAATGTTGTGTCGTTGTTTAAAATGACCTAGGTCAGTTTCTCTATTTTTTTTAAACAAATTCAGGATATGATTGTACTACTATTTCATTTTGTACATTTCTTACTCCGGCAGCTTTATATGCTGTTTTTTCAATTAATTCTCTTTCTTTTATAGAATGCACTCTTCCCTTTAATTGTACTGTGTCACCATCAACTTGAACTCGTATGCCTTTTGCCATTATACTGGTATAACGTTCTAAGGCTTTGGTAATTTGATCTTCAATATTATCAGCTTTTAATAAAGGTGTTATTTCTATGTTATTGACGACACCTTTTACACCCAAAAGATTTTGAAGTATATTTTTAGCAGCTTCACGTTGGTGAGACCAGGTTACTTCTCCTGATAAATAGATATATCCGTCTTCAACAAAAATTTTCACTTTTTCGCTAGGTATAGTAGCATTCCATTCAAGGGCATTAACTGCTGCTTTTGCAATTTCTTTATCTGTTTTAGCATATTCGTCACCATATTTTACTTCAATATCTTCGGCAACAGCTTTTACACCTTTAACACGTTTAGCAACCTTATTGGCTAAAGCTTTTTTAAAATATTCGTTGACTACACCACTTAATGTAACAATACCGTTTTCTACAGTAACTCCAATTTGAGTTTCATCAATATTAGGTTCAAAAACAAGTTCGTCTAAGATGTCTTGTTTTATTTGTGCATCTGTTTTCATATGGCTTTATTTTGAATAAAAATACGTTGTACTATTCATTTGTAAAATGATGTGAATCAGTAATGCATATTGTTCTCTTTCAGTTTATAAGTCGATAATTGACACTGATCTAAATCATTTGATAGTTTCAAGCAAATTTCAATTTTTGGGGGTATTAATATCTAAATTGAATGAAAATGACAACAACAAAAACAAATACAAAAGCTGCATTATTGTTACTAGGAGCAAGCCTAGAATTGCTGCATCAAGAGAGTATGGAATGGTTAGACATTGTTGCCTTTTGGAAAGATGAGACAAAATTCTTCGCCAATCTTTTAAAAAATAAAAAGACTACGGGTTCTGAGTATGCGAAAATGCTTGAAAATCTAGATAAAATTCATGAAAACCTATTTGATTATTTAGAAGATGATATAATACTTCATGAAAAGTTATTATCTCGTTTACATAAAGGTGAAAAAGGGTTGTCTGATTGGGATTATCGTGAAAAACATAGAAGTTTAGGGGAGCGAATGGATTTGTTTACCACCGACTTTAGGGAATTTAAAAAAATGGTTTTTGGCTATGTAAAGAAGCTTTGATAATTAAAAACAAAAGCTATGGAAATGACCATCTTTATTAAAGAATTTAGGCAGTTAGATAGTATTGCCCGATTCATGGATTTTTACCATAGCTTACAAATGAACTATTTGGCAAGTGATTTGTTAGAACAAGGTTTATCACCACAACAGATTACAGATGCTGTAATCAAAGCAATTAACATTGGCAAGGTCTCAGGGTTGATGATGAAAGAGCATTTTAAACCTGTTTTTAGTGGTTTTAACAACGAAATAATTAACGATTGTAAACTATCTCACTTGGCATATGGTCTTGTATTGTTAAATGCCGATATAAAACTTACTGTTGTAGGCAATTTTCAGATAAGTGTTTTGAGGTCTCATATAAATAGATCTTAGTGCATATAAAATCTATAGGAGATTACAATGGTGGTTAATTAGGCACTATATAAACTCTCTTTCTAACGACTAACTGCCCTATTTTTAGTTGAAAACAGCTACACACATTTATAGATTATAGGGTAATATTTAAATACAGCACATTGTATTTTTCATTAAAGCTCACAATTCTTTTATTTGAATGGCAGCATTGATTATTTAAGGGGTGGTTATTCTATGGAACACCATTTAAAAATCTATTTTTTAAATCTCATTTAGTTAAAACATTCTTACGGCTACAATGTCTTTAAGGTTTGACTTTTTTTTGCCCATGTTTTTCTGTGATTTTTTATAATTTAATTCTTCTTATAAAATATTAAAAAGCCTTCGTTTAACTAGTAAACGAAGGCTTTTATTGGTTGGAGTGTAGTAGGTTTTAATTATTATTATACATATGAAGGGTAATATTGTATTTTAAGTTTATTAACAACATCTAAAACCCCTGGAGCTCTATAAGCAGCTTTTTCAGCTTCTTCTTTCTCTTTTATAGAATGTACTTTTCCACTAAGGGTAACGGTGCTGCCATCTGCTGTTACCACAATGCTTTTGGCATCTATACGAGCAGACCTCTCAAAAGCTTCCTCAATAGTATCTTTTACTAAAACTGGTTTAACTGTTTGTTTTAATTTTATATTATTGGAAACACCTTTTACACCTACTAAATTTTTAATCGCATTTGAAGCAGAATATTTTTGGTAAGACCATTTTACTTCTCCCGTTAGGTATACCCAACCATTTTCAACTTTAACAATAACAGCATTGTCTGGTACTGATGAATGCCATTCTAAAGCTTCTACCGCTGCCTTAGCGATATCGGTATCTGATTTATCTATGCTTGATGGATATTTAACTATAATGTCTTCTGCTACCGCTTTTACGCCGCTAACACGTTTGGCCGCTTTTTCTGCTGCGAGTTTTTTAGAGAAGCTATCCACCTCACCGCTTAAGGTAACAATACCTTCGTCTACTGCAACACCAATTTTTGTTTCATCTATACTAGGTTCCCAAGATAATTCGTCTTGTACATCTAGTTTAATTTTTGCGTCTGTTTTCATCTTTATATAATTTATAAGTTACTATTCTTTCTTACTATTTATAGTTTAGGCTAATTGAAAATTTACTTGTTTTTATTCATTTTTATTAGATTTAGGTTATACTTATACAAGTAAATGTATATTGATAATGAACTGGTTAAAATGATGTTTATCAGTATCTTATATTTTAACAAATGGTTATGTTATCTTTAAGAAGAATGATTTAAATCATGTTCAAGATTATATTTTATTGCCTTTTCAATTTTTCTTAAAAGGCATTGGTCTAACATCTATTTTAAACTGATGCCTATGTTTTTTTATGGTCAATTTTGTGATTGTAGACGAGAATCAATACAAACTACCTCTCAGTTTTTAGTTGTAGATCGTTGAATACAAATAAAAATGTATGAGTTACCATATCATTTTTATATCTAAATATGGTTTATTACCGTAGAATGATGGTCGAGCCTTTATGAACTATTTTAAAGATCGTTACTTTCTATTTTAAGTACATTAATTATAAAATTCAAATTCTAAATTTTTACATTTCGTCGTAGCCATTTAAAAATGAGTTCTACATCTTTAAGTTGACAAAGTTTAGTTCCTCTTTTGAGTGTGGCTGCTGCGCCACATGCAATACCATATTCGGTCATAACTTTGGCATTTTTGCCTGCTTGTGCTTTTATGAGCATACCAGCTAACATGCTGTCGCCAGCACCGATAGTATTTTTTTCATCGACAATAGGTGCAGCTATGTATTGAAATAGATTTGATGTGACCAATAAGGCACCACGTTTTCCTAATGATATCACCATAATTTCGCAAGCATGAGTAGCCATAAATTTTTTTGTTGCTTCTTCTAAAGATTTTGTAGATAAAGTCTGTTCATTGTAGAGGCTCGCAAGTTCATTTAGGTTAGGTTTAAATAAATACATTTCAGATGTTATGGCAGGTGCTAAAGCTCTACCCTTTGTATCTACTACAAACTTTGCCTTTTTTCGCTTTACGATGTCACCAACTAGTTTATAATAATTATCGGGAATACCCGCTGTCAACTTTCCGCTAGCAACTAAAAAATCATTTTCATTTAATAAGCCTTGGATCTGTTCTAAACTATTTTGCCATTCATGTTTTTGTACAAAAGGACCAGGTAAGCCAAATCGATATTGTAAATCAGAATTTGTATCATATACAGAAAGATTTTCTCGGGTATTATCCTTCAAATTAATTATACATTGGTCAATAGAATCCTTTGATAATAATTCTTGAAGATGATTCCCCGTTCTACCTCCTGACAGGTATAGTGCAGTTGATTCGCCACCCAAATTTTTAATAGCACGAGAAACATTAATACCACCGCCTCCAGAATAAAATATAGGTTCGGTACAATTTAATTTTTGATTGGGAATTAAGCTAGGTATTGTGGTGCTTTTATCAACAACAGGGTTTACGGTAAGAGTTAGTATACGGCTCAAAAGAGTGATTTTAAATGAATATTTAGTCGCTAATCTCGGTTACCTTCTTAGTAGTATGTTTTTGTTCTGCCTTGTTAATGTTTTCAATACCTTGAAGTAAAGCATCTGGATTAAAGGAAATACTATCTATGCCTTCATCGACCAAGAATTGTGCAAATTCAGGAAAATCACTTGGCGCCTGTCCGCATAACCCAATTTTTGTATGGGTTGATTTTGCGCTTTGTATCGCCATTGAAATCATTTTTTTGGTAGCTACATCATTTTCATCAAATAGCTTTCCCATTATTTCAGAGTCTCTATCTATACCTAAGGTTAGTTGGGTAAGGTCATTAGAACCAATTGAAAATCCATCGAATATTTCAGCAAATTCTTTTGCGAGAATAACATTGCTCGGTATTTCTATCATGGTATAGATTTTTAAATTATTATCCTTTCTTTTCAGTCCATTTTCAGCCATTACAGTAACCACTTTTTTTCCTTCTTCTATAGTTCTGCAAAATGGTATCATAACCTTTAAATTGGTTAAGCCTATGTCTTCACGTACTTTTTTAATTGAGGCACATTCTAGTGCAAATCCTTCTTTATATAGCTCATTATAATATCTGGATGCCCCTCTAAAACCTAACATCGGATTTTCTTCGTGGGGTTCAAAATCGGCACCCCCTATTAGGTTTGCATATTCATTGGTCTTAAAATCGCTTAAACGTACAATGACCTCTTTTGGGTAAAAAGCTGCAGCAATGGTAGCAATACCTTGAGAGAGCTGGTCAATGAAATATGCAGGTTTGTCTGCATAGTTTTTAGTCAATTTTTCAATTTCTTTTCGAGTGCCCGCATTTTTGATCTGGTTGAATTTCACCAATGCCATTGGGTGTACTTTGACTTTATGAGTAATTATGAACTCCATTCTAAGTAGCCCCACACCGTCATTTGGATAGCGAGAAAGGTTGAAGGCATTTTCTGGGTCTGCAAGAATTAATTTAGCCTCGGTAAGTGGCATCTGTATTCCAGAAAAATCTATTTCTCTCTCTTTAAAAGATAAGTTTCCTTTATAAACATATCCTGTTCTTCCTTGTGCACAAGACAACGTTATTGTTTCGTTATTTTGAATTTGTTCTGTTGCATTGCCACACCCTACTATTGCCGGTACGCCCAATTCACGAGCTACTATGGCCGCATGGCTTGTTCTACCACCTTTATTGGTGATAATTCCGCCTACTTTTTTAAGCAATGGATCCCAATCTGGAGTAATAGTGTCGGTTATTATAATCGTATCCTTAGTTAAACTTGGCGCTTCGTTCGGGGATTTTAAAATAATAGCTTTGCCCACTTTAATTTTTGACCCAATAGCATTACCCTGGGTATAAATTTTGCCTTTTTCCAATAATTTATATTCAACATGAATTTGTTTGTCTTTGTTTTGATGAACGGTTTCTGGTCTTGCTTGGGTAATAAAAAGTTTATTTGAAATTCCGTCTTTTGCCCATTCAATGTCCATAGGTTTTTTGTAATGCTGTTCAATCAACAACGCCCAATTGCCCAAGGTGATAATCTCATCATCTGATAATACATAGGTTTCCTGTTTTTCTTTTTGTGTAGGTACATTTAGGGTGGTCGCCTTTTTGGCCTCGTCGGCATAAACCATGGTTAGTTTTTTATCCCCTAATTTTTTTTGTACGATCGGATACTTTTTTTTCGATAAACTTGGCTTGAATACATAAAACTCATCTGGGTTTATTGTTCCTTGAACAATGTTCTCGCCTAAGCCCCATACTCCAGAAAGTAATATAACATTCTCGAAACCAGATTCTGGCTCAATAGTGAACCCCACCCCAGAACAACCTTTATCTGAACGGACCATTAACTGTACCCCAACAGAAAGGGCTATGTCTTTGTGCAGAAAGCCTTTGTCTTCACGATATTTAATAGCTCTATCTGTATACAAAGAAGCAAAGCATTTTTTTACGGCTTGCAATAATGAGTCTCTCCCTTTTATATTCAAAAAAGTATCATGTTGGCCTGCAAAACTGGCATCTGGCAAGTCTTCTGCGGTAGCGCTACTTCTAACGGCTACGGGCATGTCAGTATCACCACATAAATCATTGTAGGCATTTATGATAGATTCTGTTAATGCTTTTGATAATTCACTTTTAAGAATTAGATTTCTTGCTCGGTCCCCTATCAGTGCTAAATTGGAATATTCTAATCGATCTAAACCGGATATGACATTTTCTAAAGCCTCTTGAATATTATTTTCTTTTAAAAATTTCCAATAAGCATAAGATGTGGTTGCAAAACCATTGGGTATACCAACACCTTTAGAAGTTAATTGATTGTACATCTCTCCAAGCGAAGCATTTTTTCCCCCTACTAAAGAAATATCGGTGATACCAATATGTGAAAATTTTTTAATAAGCATATGGCAATGGTTTTAATGTGAAACCAAAATTATCTTAAGGAGGTTTAATTTGGTATGATGTAGGTCATTACCATATGTTTGATTTACTTTTTTCAGAAAATTGTATTGAGAAATTTCAGTAATGATACAGTTATACTCTACATGTATAATGTACTTGAGAATAAGTAGGTAGATTATCTTTTATTTAACTTTCTTTCAAAGCCAAAATTCAATTGCTAGTCTTAAATCTATTTTTTGTGTGGCTTTCATTTCATGGTTTTCATGATAGCTCTACCATTGTCTGCAAGTTTGTTTATTTCAATATTCTTAACTGACCCACGTCATTGTAATCATTGGCATACCTAAATAAATTAGCCAATAATACCAAGAGAAATATTAAGTAAACACAAACTTTTAAGTATTAACTAAAAATTAAAAATCATGAAAAAAGTATTATTAGGATTATTAGCAATTGGGTTCACCGGTCAGGTTTTTTCCCAAATTATTAAAACAGAACAGCTTTCTGAAGTTACTGTTTTTGCCACAAATTATAAGTATTTAAGCGATATGAATACCAAAGAAGAGGTATCTATACCTGTTGAGTTATTACAACGTAAGGTAGCGGCATTCGATGTAAAAGAGTCAGAGTTTTACCAAGATGATTATGATACATACCAAATCAATTTTTTTATACCCGAAGGAACTATTTTGGCTGCATATGACGCGGATGGAAAACTAGTACGAACTGCAGAAAGATTTAAAAATGTCAATTTGCCAAAAGCGGTAAGAGAATCTGTATATAAGCGTTTTCCGGGGTGGACAATTACAAAAGATATTTATTTGGTTAATTATCAAGAAGCCAAAGGAGCAAATAAGAAGTATAAATTAAAATTAGAAAACGGTGAAAAAGTTGTAAGGGTAAAGGTAGACGAAATGGGAAATTTCCTTTAAAAGATATAGAGTATTAATTTAAAAAATAGAAATTATGTCAGTATTAAAGGTCATTGAACTTATGGGAAACTCTACCGAAAGCTTTGAGAAAGCAGTTGAAAATGTTATCTCGCAAGCGTCAAAAACGGTTAATAATATTAAATCTGTCTACATTCAAGATATGCAGGTAACGGTAGAAGACAATCTAATTGTTCAATATAGAGTAACTACAAAAGTTACCTTCGAAATTTCAATGCAAGAAGCATTTTAATTATTAATTGAGAGCGTTGTTATGAACTATAGGTTTATATCAACCTCTCATTTATTTATCAATAAGAAAAATAGAGCACAAAAAAAATATGTTATGGAACCTCAAGTTGTATCAAAGACGCCCCGTCGTCATTTTAGAAAGAATATGAGTAGTTTGGAACTCGTGAAACCCAAAATAGGGATTACGGTAGAAGCTAGTAGTTTACAGGAACTATTTAAAAAAAGTTTAAAAAATATGGCAAACACCTTAAAAAGCAAAATTTACGATCCTACCAGACATACAGATTGTATAATGAAAATTGAGGTTGAAGCATTAAACAGTAAAAACTTACTTAAGAAATTTTTAAATCAAGTTTTAGAATTGACCCATGAGCATCATACTATTTTTTGTACAATGTATATAGAAGAGCTTACAGAGAATAAAATCAATGCACAATTGTTTGGTAATTGGTTTGATGTATTTGATAATAAATTAAAATCTATTCCAGAAAATGGCATTATTTTGATAATTGATAAAGAATCATTACGCCCTTTTAATAGCTCAATCATTTTTAACTATTAGAATGAACTATAGCCTTTTTAATAAGTGAGTTCGTGGTAGGTTTATTGTTACAATAATTAAACCAATGTAATGTCATTATTTGTTGCAATACAAATTGATCACCATATTATTGCAGCCTTATAATTTTCTCAATTTTTTTCTTACCTAAAATACATGTATAAGTTAGTTGCTTTTTTTATATATAGTTAATGTAGCTTGACTTTCAATAATTATTATATTTAGTATTATAAATTAATGCTACTTAGCACAAATATTATTGAAACAAAAAAATGGAATTAGTTCAATTTTTAGTTTTCAAAATTTAGAGTTTTCTCTCTATGAAATAGGGTATATACAATCAGTCCATATCCAATTGCTATGACGATGAATGCCAACAAGGACCCTAAGAAAGGTATGAAGGTTATTAAACGTATTGCTGCAGCTATACCTAAGGTTATAAATGCCCTGGTCCACATACCCCAATTTTTATTTTCTTTAGTTTCTAAGAAGTAGGTGAATAACAATGCAGTTACCAAATGGCCAAATAATAAACTAAACAAATAAAAGCCACCCAAGAATATACCAATAGGAATACCGATAATTATTATGAATGAAACTAAAATAAGAAGAGGTATGCCAAATATGTAGATGGAGCCGTACCCTAAATTTCGTAAGAAATTAGTATCTAAATTGGCAGAGATAGTACGGAGAAAATTACCGAATGCCCAATTTAAAATAAGAATAAACAAAAATGCAGATAAGAGATAGAATATCCAAAATCCAATGGCGGCAATGCCAAAACTTTTCATGGTAAAATCTTTTTGGTCACCTTTAAGCGATTCATCAAAACTGGCGTTTACACCAACCAGTGAATTTTTAAAATCTAAACTACCTTCTTCAGACCAATAATTAAGATTGTTGTTGAAGATGGCATTTTTACCAATGGTTATTGACTCTGCTGCAAGTTTAGAAGTTCCATTTATTATTCCGTCTATATAAATTTTTTCAGCATTTATCTCGGCTTCTTTTTCAACAGTTCCGTTTATTTTTATTTCTCCGGAGTACGATTTTATATTTCCTAAAATTTGGCCGTTCATTTCAATATCACCCGAAAAATTAATCAGATTACCATGAATGATTGCGTTTTCGGTAATTAGAACTTCACCACCAGCTATTATAATGTCATCGCCTACCTCAGTATCAATGGTCAATTTTCCACCCGCAGCTCTAATATCGTCTTTAATAAAACCCTTAACTATGATTTCCCCTCCGGCTACGATAAGATCTTGGTGAACGGTATCTTTTACGGTAATATTACTGCCGGCCAATACCAGGTCTCCATCTATAATTGCATTGATTTCTATATTTTCACCGGCCAAGTAGAAGTCGTCCGTTTGATGTTCGGTTATATTTATGTCCTTATCTTTTTCTTTCTGGCCAATTGCCGTAATTGAAATGAGGAGCGTAAAAAAAAGTAGTAATGTTTTCATAATGATTGCTTTAAACTGTTTGTGCGAGCTTAAAGGACATAAATTCTA